>SKNP01000450.1 GCA_007120485.1 Nitriliruptoraceae bacterium | reverse complement strand
TCGGGCTCGGCGGATCCGGCGGGATCGCCGCGAGCAGCGTGAGCTGATCGTCCCGCGCCTGGCCGGTGAACGACCGCTCGATCGCGTCCTGCGCGAACCCGAGGTGATCGCCGCCGCCGACCAGCTGATCCCAGCGTCGCAACACCCCGCACAGGTGCGCGTCCGCAGCGGCGCTGGTGGCGGAGAGCACCAGCCCGGCCACCAGATCGGGACGCTCCACGGCCAGGTGCTGCGCGACCATGCCGCCCATCGAGTGGCACACCAACCCGACCGGCTGGTCGACGAGCTGGTCCAGCGCCGTGGCAGCGTCCCATGCCAGGTCGCGGGTGGTCGGGTGACCGCGGATCGGTGACGGGTGGGAGAGCACCAGCGCCCGGTAGCCGGTCAACGGCACGGGGACCTCGGCGAAGGACCGTCGGGCCGCGGGAACGGTCACCGGCGCGAGCCCGTCGCTGAGCCCGGGCAGGAGCACGACCGGCGTGCCGTCAGGCTCGCCGAGTTCCAGCACGGCCACCTCGGCGTCGGCGACGTCGAGGTGGTGGACGACCGGCGCGGACGCGATGCTCGAACCTCCCCAGGGTCGGCGCGGGACGGACCCTACGGGCCCGGACGTGACCCCGCCGCGACCCGCCGCGACCCGCCGCGACCCGCCACGATCACGCCGCGACCCGCCGCGGCCCGCCGCGACCCGCCGCGATCGATGCGTCCGGGACAGTGAGCCGTCACCGGACAGGCCGGCGACGTCCGCTGGGTACCGTCGCGGTCCGTTGCCGGCTGCACGGGAGGTGAGCGGTGAGCGAGGCGGAGACCCGACCGCCACGGTGGCCGCTCCTGCTGGGCATCGTCGCGCTGCTGCTGACGGGCGCGCTGGCGCTCCTCGGCGGCTGGCTGTGGGTCCTGGGCGGCCCCGCTGGCAACGAGGCCCGTGATGGTGGCGTCAGCTACCCGGCCGCGTCGCAGGACGGCTATGCCGTGTGGGAACGCAACGACGACGGCGTGCCGGTCCGCTGGGATCCGTGCGAGCCGATCGAACTGGTGCTCGCCCCCGACGGGTGGCCCGACGGGACCCGTGCCGATCTGGAGGCCGCGATCGACACGCTCCAGCGCGCGAGCGGGCTCGACCTGGACGTCGTCGGCACGACGGACGAGCGGCCCAGCGGCTCACGGTTGCCGTACCAGCCGGAGCGCTACGGCGACCGGTGGGCGCCGGTGCTCGTCGCGTGGGCCGAACCGGGCGAAGCCGGGCTGCCGTTGCGCGACATCGACCGCGGGGTCGCGGTGCCCGTCGCGGTGGGCGCCGACGGTGACCGGACCTACGTCAGCGGACAGGTCGTCTTCAACCTCGAACGCGACGATCTGGAGCCCGGCGACGCCGACCGGCAATCGTCCTGGCAGGCGACGATCCTCCACGAACTCGCGCACCTGCTCGGACTGGCGCACGTCGACGACCCGGAGCAGCTGATGTACACCTACCCCGGAGAGGGGCCGGTCACCCTCGGCGACGGCGATCGGCGAGGGCTCGAGGCGGTCGGCGAAGGTCACGACTGCCGGCCGGCGCCGGCGGCCGACGCCGTCGAGGTCGCACCTGCGCCCTGATGGTCGCACGCCCCAGCCACCGGCGCCGGAGTCGTTGGCCGCGGAGGTCAGCCCGGCAGGCTGGCCGATGCGCCGGATGCCCCACCATCGACCGGCAGGATCACCCCGGTGATCCATGACGCCTGCTCGGAGAGCAGGAAGGTGACCGCCCGCGCGACGTCCTCGGGCTCACCGAGGCGTTGCAGCGGATGGGTGGCCGCCACCGCCTGCTCGTCACTGGTCCAGAGCAGCTCCGAGAGGCGCGTCCGCACGACCGCGGCGGCGACGGCGTTGACGCGGACACCGGGTGCGAGCTCGTGGGCCAGCTGGCGGACCAGGTGGTGCAAGGCCGCCTTGGAGACGTTGTAGGCGCCGATGACCGGGCTCGGTCCCAAGCCGCCGACCGAGCCGATCCCGACGACGGCACCGCCGCGTTCCTGCATCGACGCGTGCCAGGCGTGCCGGGTCCACAGCAGCGGGGCCCGGAGGTTGACCTCCCAGGTCTTGTCGACCGCGGACATCTCCACCTCGGTGAGGGCACCGGCGGCTGGGTTCGTACCCGCGTTCAGGGCCAGCAGATCGCACGAGCCGAACCGGTCGACGGCCGTTCCGACCGCCGCCTCGACATGGTGCTCGTCGGCGGCGTTGCCGACGACCGGCACGACGCGGTCGCCGAGCTGCTCGGCGAGCGGCTCGAGGGTGTCCGGCTTGCGTCCGGTGATCACGACGCCGGCGGCACCAGCCTCCAGCAGGTGGCTGACGATGGCCTCGCCGATCCCCCGGCTGGCACCGGTCACCAGCGCCACCTTGCCGTCGACCCGAACCTCCACGGTGCCTCCCTCGTCACGGTCGAGGAGGGACCGTAGCGGTGGTGCTCGCGCGGGTCCCTACCGCGACGCGGCCTCGATCTCGCGAGCGAGCTCGAGGTCCTTGTCGGTGATCCCTCCGGCGTCGTGGGTGGTCAACGCCACGCTGACGGTCGAGTAGACGTTGGTCAGCTCCGGGTGATGGTCGGCGGCGTCGGCCGCATCGGCGATGCGGTTGATGAACGCGATCGCCTCCCGGAAGCCGTCGAACCGGTACTCGCGCCGGATGTGGTCGCCGTCGAGCTGCCATCCGGGCAGATCGGCCAGGGCCTCGTTGATCGTGGACTCGTCCAGGGTGCTCATGGCTGGGATACTCCTCATCCGGTTCGGTCAGGGCTCGGTTCGGTCAGGATCCTCGCACCGTGCACGCCGGCAGGCAGGTCCGACCCGTCGGGTCCCCGGTCGCGAACCACCGATGGTGGCCCCTCGGGGACGCCACGTCGACCCGACGCCGACCGACGAACGAACGACGAGGACAGTGTGCGTGAACTCCCGATGTTCCCCCTCGGCACGGTCCTGTTCCCGCACATGGTGCTGCCGTTGCACGTCTTCGAACCGCGCTACCGCTCGTTGATGCACGACGTGCTCGACGGCGACCGCGAGTTCGGGGTGGTCCTGATCTCCCGCGGCCACGAGGTCGGTGGCGGCGACCTGCGCACCGACATCGGCACGGTCGCGCGCATCCTGCGGGCCGACGAGTTCGATGACGGGCGGTGGTTGACCATCGCGATCGGGACGAGCCGGTTCCGGGTGGAGGACTGGCTGCCGGACGCGCCCTATCCTCGCGCCCGCATCGAGACGCTCGAGGATGAGCACTGCGACGATCACGTCGTCCCGCGCTGGCAGGAACTGGTCCCGCTGGTCCGTCGGGTCCTGGCGTTGCAGGACCGACTCGGCGAGGATGGGGTCCCACCCGACTTCGAACTCGCGGAGGACGCCGAGGTCGCCTGCTGGCAAGCCGCCGTCATGGCCCCACTCAACAGCTACGACGCCCAACGGGTCCTGGCGACGAACCGATGCGCCGAACGACTCGATCTGCTGGAAGGACTCCTCCTCGGCCTGGAGGAGTCGCTGCGATTCCGCCTGGCCGACGACCACTGACCCGTCCGACGACGGAGGAACCCGTGGACCTCGACGACGCCCGTCGTTTCCTCGCTGAACACCATCAAGCCGTCATGCACACCTACCGGCAGGACGGCTCACCACAGCTGTCACCGGTCGCGGTCACCGTCGACGACGACGGCCGCGCGCTGGTCTCGACCCGCGAGACCTCGGTGAAGGTCACCAACCTCGACCGCGACCCTCGCGCCTCGCTGTGCGTGTTCACCGACACCTTCTACGGCGGCTGGGTCCGGGTGGACGGGACCGCGGACCTGGTGCACCTGCCGGAGGCGATGGATGCGCTCGAAGACTACTTCCGTCGGATCAACGGCGAACACCCCGATTGGGAGGAGTACCGGGCGGCGATGACCTCGGAACGGCGCGTGCTCGTGCGGATCGACCTCACCGACGCCGGGCCGGACGTCGCCGGCTGAGGCCGACACGGCCCCACCCCCCGACACGCCCCCCCGATACGACCACCCGGCACGATCAACCGTCGGAACGTTTCACGCGATACCGTTCCGCCCCGGGTCCGGACGCGCCACCCGAACGCCGTACCGGCCGAGGAGCGAAGCGTGCGGACCTCACCGTTCAACGAGCAGCACGACCAGCTCCGCGCGACGATCCGGGCCTTCGTGGAGAGCGAACTGGCTCCTCATGCCCGCGAGTGGGAGGAGGCTGGGTGGATCGCGGACTGGGTGTGGCCCCGGATGGGCGAACTCGGCCTGCTCGGGCTGAGCGTCCCGACCGAGCGGGGTGGCCAGGGCGGTGACTACTGGTCGACGGTGGTGCTCGCGGAGGAGCTACCGCGGTGTGGCTCGGGATCGCTGCCGATGGCGATCGGGGTGCAGACCGACATGGCGACACCACCGATCCTGAAGTTCGGTACCGAGCAGCAGAAGCGCGACTACCTCCTCCCGGCGATGCGCGGCGAGCTGGTCGCCTCGATCGGCATCAGCGAACCCGATGCCGGATCGGACGTGCGCGCGATCCGCACACGCGCGCGCCCGGATGGGGATGGCTGGGTCATCGACGGCGCCAAGGTGTACATCACCAACGGGGTCCGGGCGGGGTTCGTCACGATGGTCGTCCGCACCGCCGACCCTGCCCCCGATGACCCCTGGGGCGGTCTCTCGCTGTTCCTCGTGGACACCGACCTGACCGGGTTCGAGGTGGCGGAGAAGCTCGACAAGGTGGGCATGCGGGCCTCCGACACCGCGCTGATCCACCTCGACGGCGTCCGGGTCCCCGGCGCGGCGCTGTTGGGTGAGCTTCACCACGGCTTCAAACAGATCATGTGGCAGCTCCAGGGCGAACGGCTGATCGGGGCGATCGGTGGCGTCGCCTCCGCGCAGTTGGCGTTCGAGGGTGCGCTCGCCTACGTCCAGGGCCGCGAAGCGTTCGGACGCACGGTCGCGGACTTCCAGGTCACCAAGCACACGCTGGCCGACCTGGCGACACGCATCGCGTCGGTGCGTGCCCTGGTCTACGAGGCTTGCGACGCCTGGAACCAGGGCCGCTACGACACCGAACGCATCGCCATCGCCAAGCTGATGGCCGCCCAGCTCTCCTTCGACGCGGCCGACACGGCCCTGCAACTGCACGGTGGGTACGGCTACAGCGCGGAGTTCGACGTCGAACGCACCTGGCGGGATGCCCGCCTCAGCCGCATCGGCGGCGGGGCCGACGAGGTGCAACGCGAGATCATCGCCAAACACCTCGGCCTGTGACCCACGCCACGCGGACCGACCCGCGCCCCCGGACGAACCGACGATCAGGACGTGGCCGTGAGCGACCTCGACCTCTCCCCCATGACCGCCGCTGACGGGCCCACGCTCCCGCTGTTCGGTGAGGAGCACGACCAGTTGCGCAGCTCGGCCCGGGCGTTCGTCGACCGGGAGATCGTCCCCAACGTCGAGGCGTGGGAACGCGACCAGCAGGTCCCGCGTGAGCTGTTCGAACGGGTCGGCGACGCCGGGTTCCTCGGGTTGCGCTTCGCGCCGGAGGTCGGTGGCTCCGGGCCGGACGTGCTCGCGCAGGCGGTCTGGATCGAGGAGCTGGCACGCGCGCTCTGCGGCGGGGTCGCAGCCGACCTCGGTGCGAGCAGCGACCTGGCAGCCACCTACATCGATGCCGCCGGGACCGACGCGCAGCGGCAGCGGTTCCTGCCACCGCTGCTCAAGGGCACACGGATCGGTGCGTTGGCGATCACCGAACCGGGTGCCGGCTCCGACGTCGCCAGCATCGCGACACGAGCACGCCGCGACGGTGACGGCTGGATCCTCGACGGCTCCAAGGTCTTCATCACCAACGGCGCCCGTTGCGACGACGTCGTGGTCGCGGCGATGGTGTCACCCGACGACGGGGCCCCCGGCGACGATCCCCACGCCCGACTGACGCTGTTCCTGGTCTCCGCGGATGCGGCCGGGTTCGATCGTCGACGCCTCCCCATGCTGGGCTGGCGGACCTCCTACACCGGCGAGTTGACCTTCGATGGCGTCCGGCTCGGCGATGACCGACGGCTGGGCGATGTCGGGGCCGGCTTCGGCCACATCATGGCCGCGTTCGCCTGGGAGCGGCTGGCCATGTCGCTGGGGGCGGTCGCCAGCGCGGAACGCACCCTCGAACTCGGGATCACCTACGCCCAGCAGCGCGAGGCCTTCGGGCGACCCATCGCTCGGTTCCAGGTCTGGAAGCACCGGTTCGCCGACTGCCGGGCCAACATCGCGACCGGCCGTGCCGTGACCTACCAGGCGTTGCGCCTGGTCGTCGCCCAGGCTGAGCGCGGGGATGCGGTCGACCCCACGCAGGTGATCCGAACGGTCGCGATGGCGAAGCTCGTCACCCAGCGGCTCGCGTTCGAGGTGGCGGACGAGTGCCTGCAGGTGCACGGCGGTGCCGGCTACATGATGGAGTACCCGATCCAGCGCGTCTGGCGGGACACCCGCCTGGGTCCGATCGGCGGCGGCACCGACCAGATCATGCGCGGCATCATCGCCAAGACCCTGGGCCTGTGAGCGACGTCGCTGCCGACACGGCGGGACGCGAGCCGAACCACCGCGGCACACGACGGCGGTAGGCCACGTAGGCGTCACCGAACCGCCTCTGCAAGCGTGGTTCCTCGTAGAAGCGGACCCAGGTGTCGAAGCCGACCGCGAGCCCGGCCGCGTACAGCAGGACCCGTGGGCTGCGCCACCACAGCCCTTCCCCCACCACCATCGCGACGACGCCGACGTACTGCGGGTTGCGCGTGAGACGGTACGGGCCCGAGGTCACCAACTCCTCGGTCTCGGCGACCGGGGACGGGGTGCCTCGCGCCCGGACGAAGCGGACGAACGCATCGGCCACGAGCGGGAAGCCGCCGACCATCCCGGCCAGACCCAGGACGCGGCCGAGGACCCGCAAGGCGGGTGGGCTCGCCCGACGAGCGCCGGGGTCGCGCTGGACCAGTCGCCGGGGGATCACCCCGACCACGGTCGCCGGGACCGTCGCTGCGAAGACGAGCGTCCCGACCGCCGCCGCGGTCGTTCGCATGGTTCCCCCGTGCGCAGGGTCCGTCGAGCGCCAGGATGCCTTGGCGGTGCCGCGCGCGCCACACCTCGGTCGACACCCATTAGCCTGCGCCGGCTGGGACCCTTCGTTGTCCCTCACCGCTGCGCCACCACCCACGCAGGAGGTCGTCGTGGCCGTCCTGCCCTTCTACGGCACGGCCGAACCGGAACGGTTCGCGCTCGAACGCCGCGCGATGGATCGCCCGGGGCGCGTCCTCGCCCGACTCGATGAGCTGCTGCCCCGGACCGGCTCGGTCCTGGACGTCGGTGCCGGCGATGGCTGGACCGCCGGGCACCTCGCCGGCGACGGCCGCCACGTCCTGGCGGTCGAGCCCGCCGCCGGCATGGCCGCGCAGGCCGAACCCCATCCGGCCGTCACCTGGGTCCGCGGCGAAGCTGGGGCGCTGCCCCTGGCCGACGGGACGATGGATGCGGCCTTCGCCACCTGGGCGTACTTCTTCCCGAGCGCGATCGATCCGTCACGTGGGCTCGCCGAACTCCACCGTGTGGTCCGACCCGGCGGCCGGATCGTCATCGTCAGCAACGGCGGCGACGACGAACTCACCGGTCTGGGGGTCGCCAGCGGCGGCGAGGATCCCGGCTGGTTCGCCGACCGCGGGTTCGATGTCGAGGTGGTCGCCACGGCGTTCGGCTTCGACGGGGAGGATCCGGACGCGGTCCGTGACCTGCTCGCCCGCTACGTCGGCGATCCGGACCGCGTCCCCGAGGAGCCGCCCACACGACTCGGGCACCGCGTCCTGATCGCCACGTCGCCGTCGGCCGGCCCCCCTCGGATCCGTGTCCGAGGTATGCGTCACCACGAGGCGCCACGCGTCGGTGAGATCACCCTGGCTGGCTACGACGCCTACGGCGAGATCGAAGGCGACTACCGCCGCTACCTGCGGGACCCGGGCGCTCGGATCGATGGCTCGACCTCCGTGCTGGTCGCCGAGGTGGAGGGTCGGGTCGTCGGCACGGTGACCTTCGTCCTGCCACACGACGAAGGCTGGGAGGGCCGCGCGGAACCGGACGGGGACGCGATGTTCCGGGTGCTGGCCGTGGATCCGACGGTGGAAGGCGCGGGCGTTGGCCGTGCCCTGGTCGACGCCTGCGTGCAGCGGGCCGGAGAGCTCGGCTGCCGGCGGATCCTGATCGTGTCCATGGCGTGGATGGATCGAGCCCACCGGTTGTACGAGCGGTTGGGGTTCGCGCGCCGGCCCGACCTGGACGTGCGGTTCCCGGCCGGCGATGGCTACGTGTTCACCTTGGATCTGTCCAGCGACGCGGCCGATCACTTCACCCCGCCGGGCCCGCCGGTCGACCCTCGCCCCTGGTACGCCGACGTCTGGCGGTGACGACGAGGGGCGGCCCGCTCAGGACATCGACAGCACCTGTCGGATCGCCGCGACGGCCAACGGGAACAGCACCGCCAGGCCGAGCGCGCCGATGACGGTCATCAGCAGCCAACGGCCCGCACGGGACGGTTCCTCGAACTCCAAGGCGACCGTGGGCTCCTCATCGAGCGGGCGGACCTCCGGGATGGGCTGCGCGTCGGGGTCCGCGGTCGGCTCCGCAGGGCGTTCCGCAGCCGGCTCCGGAGGCCGCTCCGCGGTCGGCTCCGGGACGGGTTCCGGGATGGACTCCGCGGTCGTCTCCGGCGTGGGCTGCGGGGCGGACGCCGCTGCAGGCTCGGATCCGGGCTCGGGTGGGTTGTCCGGCGCGGGCGCGACCCGGTGCCCGGCGAGCGCCTCCGGGGGCACCGGCGGCGGACCGTCCTCGTGCGCCGGTTCGACGGGCTCGTCCGACACCTCGAGCCAGCTCGGCCCGTCCGCGTCGGCCTCGTCCGGTGGCAACGCGGCCGGTGGCAGCGCGTCCGGTGGCAGCGCGTCCGGCTCGAAGCCACGCGCCACCTCAGTAGGGGCGAGCTCCGCGTCCCTGGCTGCCGGCGCATCGGCAGCCGCCCGTTGCGCCGCGAGGACGTCCTCCACGATGCGCGCGGCGACGGCCATCGGGTCGGGCCGCACCGCCGCCTCGGATCCGACCTCACCGACCGACGGCTCGGCGTCCGCTGGGGTCTGAAGGACCGCCTCGTCGGTGACGTCGACCACGACGTGGTCGGGAGGGGTTCCCGTAGTCGTAGCCGGCACGGTCGCCGGACCCTCGGCCAGCGGAGCCTCGGTGGAAGGCTCGTCCGCAGCCGGCACCGGCAGTGGATCCTCGGCCAGCGCCCCCGCACCCGGCACCGGCGGGGACTCCTCAGCCAGCGTCTCCGCAGCCAGTACCGGCGGAGGCTCCTCAGCCAGCGTCTCCGCAGCCGGCACCGGCGGAGGCTCCTCAGCCAGCGTCTCCGCAGCCGGCACCGGCGGAGGCTCCTCCGCCAGCGTCTCCGCAGCCGGTGACGACGCGTCCGTCGACGGGACCGGTGGCGCGGCGAAGACCTCGTCGACGATCCGCCGTGCCGCGGCTCGGGCTGGCGACACCGGCGCGGCGGGCTCGGGATCGACCACCTGGCGGCCCTCGTCCGTCGCCGGGTCGGAGTCCGGGGCTGCCGGTGCTGTCGGTGCCGTCGCGGCGTGCGACGCGGCGATGTCCTCGACGATCCGCCGTGCGAGTTCTCGAGCCTCGCTGCTCACCTGCAACCTCCCGTCACCTGACCGCGGGTCCGCCTGGACGTCGTGGCTCGGCCCCGCATCGTACGTCGCGAGGCCCGGGAGGGGGCGTGGCTACCCTGTCCGTATGTGTGGCCGGTACCTCGCCGTCTCCGACCCGGAGCAGCTCGCTGAGCGCTTCGAGGTGGACGAGCTCCGCACCGACCCGCAGCCACCGAGGTACAACGTGGCGCCGTCCACCGAGGTCTACGCGATCCTCGAGGACGAGGCAACCCGCCGTTTGGGCACCCTGCGGTGGGGCTTCGTGCCCGTCTGGGCCAAGCAGCTCAAGGGCAGCCCGCAGCCGATCAACGCGCGGGTGGAGTCGGTCGCGACCTCGAAGATGTTCGCGCCGAGCTTCCGGCGTAAGCGGTGCCTGCTGCCCGCCGACGGGTTCTACGAGTGGCAGGACCGCGGTGAGGGCCGCCGCAAACAGCCGTACCACCTCGCCGACCCCGATGGTGTGCCCCTGGCGTTCGCGGGCATCTGGTCCTCCTGGCGCGATCCGCAGCAGGAGGACCCGGATCCGCTGTTCAGCGCCGCGATCATCACCACCGAAGCGCGCGGCACCATGACCGAACTGCACCATCGGATGCCCCTGATCCTGCCGGCCACGCTCTGGCAGGACTGGCTGACCGCCTCGGAGGACCAGGCCCCGCACCTGCTCGACGCGGTCGCCGCGCTGCCAGCACCGACCCTGCGGGCGACCGCGATCAGCGACCGCGTCAACTCGGTGAGGAACGACGGGCCCGAACTGCTCGAGCCGGGCACGGTCGACTGACCAGCACCCCGGAACGACGAAGGTGCGCTACGACGCGCCGGCGGGCAGTTCCTCCTCGATCGCGGTCGCGAGCGCTTCGATCGACTGCAGGCCCACCAACCCCTGTTCGCCGACCACGAACGCCGGCGTGCCCTGTACCCCGAGCTGCTGGGCCGCTTCCCGATCTCGACGAACCGCGAGCTCCAGGGCCGGATCGTCGAGGTCACGCTCGAACCGCTCGGTGTCGAGCCCAGCCTGCTCCGCGGCGGCCACCAGGCCGTCACGCGAGGCATCCGCGCCTTCGGTGAACACGGCTTCCTTGTACTCCCAGAAGCCGTCCTGACGTTCCGCCGCTCGTCCGCCGATCGCCAGATCCACCGCGCCGGGCCCCTGCAACGGCAGGTCGTGCCAGACCAACCGGACCTGTCCGGTCTCGACGAACCGCTCGACCAGCTCCGGCTCGACCTCCTGGTCGTGCTGCTCGCAGTAGGGGCACAGGAAGTCGCTGTACAGGGTGACGGTGACCGGCGCATCAGCGGCACCGAGCGTCGACCGGGTGACCTCCCCGGAGCTCTCCCCCGCGTCCGGGTCGTCCGCAGCGCCGCTGGCATCGCTCCCGTCGGCGACGACGGCGGCATCCACCTCGTCGTCACCTCCCGC
>SKNP01000269.1 GCA_007120485.1 Nitriliruptoraceae bacterium | reverse complement strand
GCGCTGTAGCCCACCGACAGGAACACCGGCACGTCCCGGCGGCGGGCCTCCTCGAACGCGTCCTCGCCCCAGGGGCGCCAGTCCACCGGGTTGTCGGCGTGCTGCTGGAGGTACGGCGAGGTGGCATCGGCGAGACGGTTGGCCACGGGCGGGCACCTTCGACGGGGCCGCCCAGCGTACGGCGCGGCACCCGGACGCTCGCCGGCCACGGGCTAGGGTCGAGTGGTTCGACCGACCGGGAGCAACAGGTGGACGATCACGAGGTCGACGTCCGACGGCTGATGACGGCTGGGCCGTTCCACGGTGTCGTGCGCGTGGACCGTGCCGGCCAGGCGCCGTTCGTGCTGCCCAACGGCCACGCCGACCGCGCCTGGCAGGTGGCGATGACCGCGGACACGCGCCTCGCGATCGCCAGCGGCACGAAGGGGTTCACCGCCCTGACCGTCCTGTCGCTGGTCGACGACGGGACGCTGACCCTCGACACGACCGCCCGGAGCCTGCTCGGCGACGACCTCCCGCTCATCGCGGACGACGTCACCGTCGGGCACCTGCTGTGCCACCGCTCCGGTATCGGCGACTACTTCCCCGAGGGCGATGACCTCGACCTCAACGACCACCTGCTGACCGTTCCGGTCCACCGGCTGGAACGGACCGAGGACTACCTGGAACTGCTCGACGGCCACCCGACCGTCTTCCCCGCCGGCGAACGCCGCGCCTACAACAACGGCGGCTTCGTCGTGCTCGCCCTGCTCGCCGAGCGGGCGAGTGGCCGACCCTTCCACGATCTCGTCCACGAGCGGGTCTGCGTCCCCGCCGGCCTGCACGACACCGCCTTCCTCCGCTCCGACGAACTTCCCGGTGACGTCGCCCGCGGCTACCTCGATACCGAGGGCCTGCGCACCAACGTCCTGCACCTCCCCGTGCGCGGCAGCGGCGACGGCGGGCTGTACACCACCGTCGCGGACGTCCACGCCCTCTGGGAGGCACTCAGCGCGGGCCGCATCATCTCCGAGACCCTCGTCGATGCGCTGGGGCGCCGACGCGACGATGGCCGCCCCGACGGCGAGGGGTACGGGCTCGGGTTCTGGGTACCGAAGCCCGGTGTCCTCGCGCTGGAGGGTCTCGACACCGGCGTCTCCTTCCGCTCCGTGCACGAACCGGGGCGCATCACCTGGACGGTCGTCTCGAACACGGCCGACGGCGCGTGGCCGATCGCGAAGGCGTTGTCGCGCAGCTAGCGGCTCCTCCCCCAGAGGTGGCGGTGACCCCGTTGGCCGTACCCGTCGATCAGGCGCTGGCCGTCGACGACCGCACGGGGTAGCGCAGGTGGGTCACCTCGGCGGTCTCCACCACGCCGGGCACGCCAAGCTCGATCGCCGTACCGCCGACGGCCTCGAACAGGCGTGTGCCGTCGCCGAGGAGCACCGGTACCAGGTGGACGGACACCTCGTCGACGAGGCCGGCGAGCAGGCACTGGCGGCCGATGTCGGCGCTCATGACCGCGATCGGGCGAGCGCCGGCGACCTGCTGGGCCCGTGCGACCGCGTCGGCGACACCGTCCACGAAGGTGTAGACCCCGTCGTCGGGCGCGTCGTCCGGTTCGTCGTGGGTGACGACCACCAGCGGCACCCGCGCCGGACCGGTCGGGCCGTCAGCGCCCCACCAGGGCAACGAGAGGTCGTAGGTCCGGCGACCGCAGATGAACGCGCCCGCCTCGGCGACGCTCGCTTCCAGCAGTTCCGCGTTCCGCGGCGACGGTGTGTCCCTGGCCCAGGTGTGCAGTCGGGCACCCTCCCGACCCATCGGCTGCTCGGCGGTCACGGCTCGTGCCGTCACGAACCCGTCGAGAGACATGCTGATGTCGAACCTGACCGTTGCGATGTCGGCTCCTTCTGAGCGGTGTGCTTGGGGGCCGACCACCGCGGAAGTCCGGTCGGCGTGCAGGAGGTCCGACGCTCCGCCTCACCGGGGCTCATCGGTTTGCCGGCGGATCAGCGTGCTCGTGGATCGGCGTGCTCCTGGACCCGGGGCGGCGACCCCACCCCGTCCGCGCGCGGGGCGGACGTCCACGGTGCAGCCCGTCACGCCGGCCGCCGCCGTCTCGTCGGAACGGTCGACGGACCCCGGCCGGGAGGCAAGCATGGATCGCGTCATCGTCGTCGGTGGTGGGCTCGCCGGGCTCGCCACATCGGCCATCCTCGCCCGCCGAGGCGTGCCCGTCCGCTGCCTCGAAGCGGGCCCGCAGCTGGGCGGACGCGCCCGTACCCGCCAGGTCGACCCCGGCTACGACCTCAACCTCGGTCCCCACGCGCTCGCCCGGTCCGGGCCGGGAACCGCGCTGCTGCGCGAGCTCGGCGTCGCACTTGACGGCGGCAGCCCGCCGTTGCATCGCACCCGGCTGCTGGTCGACGGCGAGGTGGTCGGCCCCTTCCGACGCGCCGGCGGGGCCGGCGGGGTGCGGACGCTGCCCGCCTTCACCCGGCTGGTACGCGACGCCAAGCGCGGTGACCCGGACGGCTCCGTGGCCGACTGGCTGGCCGCGACCGTCGCCGACCGGCGCGTCCGATCGACGCTGACCCCGGTCCTGCGCCTCGCGACCTACAGCGACGGGCTCGACCAGATCGCCGCCGACGTCGCCGCCGAGAGCCTCCGCCAGGGCGGGGTGATCTACCTCGACGGGGGCTGGCGCCGCCTGATCCAGCAGCTGCGCACCATCGCCGTGCGCGCTGGCGCGGAGGTGTCGGCCACCGCACCGGTCCGGGGGCTGGGATCCGGCGCGGACGGCATCGACGTCCGCCTCGCCGACGATCACGTGCAACGGGCCGCCGCCGTGGTCCTCGCGGTCGGTGGCCCAGCCGAGGCCGCCTCGGTGCTGCCCGCGGCGGCAGCAGCTCACCTGCGCGAGCATGCCGACCGGATCCGACCCGTGCGGATGGCGACGTTGGACGTGGCGCTCACCGAGCCGCCGGCCATGCCGCCGCTGGTG
>SKNP01000184.1 GCA_007120485.1 Nitriliruptoraceae bacterium | reverse complement strand
CGGTCGTACTCCTGTGGCGCCGCCGCCTGCCCTCGGGCGGTCATCTGACGCAGCACCGCGCGGGCGGCCGGCTCACGGCCACCGGCGAGGTAGATCGACAGCACGCTCGGAGCCCGCTGAGCGTCGGGTTCCTCGCCGTCGGCATGGAGCTGGTCGAGCAGCTCCAGCGCGGCGTCGCTCCGGCCCGCACGGGCGGTCGCGATCGCCAGGTCCCACCGGATCGTGGGATCGATCGTCGCGCCGGCCGCACGCATCTGCTCGATGACGTCCCGGGCACCGGCGACGTCCCGGGCGCTGAGATGCGCATCCAGCAGCAGCCGCCAGTGCTCCGGCTGGATCTCGACCTCGCGGGTCTTCATCGATTCGAAGACCTGCTGGGTCATCCGCAGGTCACCGGTGAACCGGCGAAGAGCTTCGACGTACTTGTCGTGGTCGCTCACGTGACGTCCTCCCGCCCGACCGTGAGCCACGCAGAGCACAGCCGCGTCCGCGTGAACTCCCCGGGCTCGCGCACCCACCCACGTGCGCTGGTGGTCGACCGTCCCTCGGTCGCGGCCCCGACGGTAGCGGCGAGGACCGCCGGGTGTCGCGTCAGGGACGCGGGACGTGGACCCGCAGGCTGGCTTCGATCTCCTGCCACAGCGACCGGTACGCCGAGCCGGCCCGCCCGCTCAGCACCGCACGCAACGGATCGGCAGCGAGCGCCATCCGCTCGACCCGGCTGTCGGTCGGCACGGCGACCTGGCTGAACCCGTCCGTGGGCTCGACGTCATCGACGAGATCGCGGTGCAGGCCCTTGCGGCGGTCGACCATCGTCAGGAAGGCCAGCACGTCCGGGCGCTGGTCCGCGGTCATCGCGTCGATCTCCGCGTCGAGGTCGGCGAACGCCGACCACGCCAGCGGTCCGGCGGTCAGCGGCACGACCACCAGGTCCGTGGCGCGCAGCACCGCAGCGGACGCGGCCGACACCGCGGGCTGACAGTCCAGCACCAGCAGGTCGAACTCCGCCGACGCCCGCTCCATCGCGGTGTCCAACGATCCGTGCGCTGTCCCACCACCGTCGGCGAACCACCGGTCCAACCCGCGCAGCGACAGGTCCGCGGGCACGACCCGCAAACGTTCGTGGGCGGTGTCGACCGCCTGGCCGGCCAGCCCCCCCGGGTCGTCGAACAGCGAGGTGACCCCGCCGTCGATACCGCGGTCAGCCCCCACCAGACGCGTCGCGGACCCCTGTGGGTCGAGATCCCACAACAGCGTCCGGTGCCCCGCCGCCGCGGCGTTGGCGGCCAACGCGACGGCGGTCGTGGTCTTGCCCACGCCGCCCTTGTGGTGGTAGCTGGCGACCGTCCGCATCGCGTGCCTTTCGATCAGTGGCGTCGCCTCGTGCCGGACCCTACGCCCAGCCGAGCTCGTGCAACCGTTCGTCGTCGATCCCCAGGTGGTGCGCGAACTCGTGCACCACCGTCACGTACACCTCGTCGACCAGCTCATCCTCGTCGACGACCAGCTCGCACAGCGGCAGCCGGAAGATCCGGATGACGTCCGGGGTCACACCGCCGTAGTCGTCCCGCTCGGTCAGCGGCACCCCCTCGTAGATGCCGAGCAGATCGGGCTCGTCCTCGTGCCGGTCCTCGACCAGCACGACGATGTTGTCGAACATCTCCGACAGCTCGTCGGGGACGTCGTCGAGGGCATGGCCGACCAGCACCTCGAACCGGTCCTGCGGGATCGGGTCCTGCATCGTCAGAGCACATGCTCGAGCCCGACGACCAGCCCGTCGAGCCCCGACACCTCGCGGCAGGCCAGCAGCACCCCGGGCATGAAGGAAGTGCGGTCCAGCGAGTCGTGCCGCAGCGACAGGGTCTGGCCGGTCCCACCGAAGATGACCTCCTGGTGAGCGACCAGACCGGGCAGCCGCACGCTGTGGACGCGGACGCCCGCGTGGTCGGCGCCCCGCGCACCAGGGTGGCGCTCATCGCCGAGCGGGACGTCGGGTGCGTCGCCGCGTGCGTCAGCGATCAGCTCCGCCGTGCGCAGCGCGGTGCCGGACGGGGCGTCGACCTTCCCGTCGTGGTGGAGCTCGAGCACCTCGACGTGAGGCAGGTGGCGGGCCGCTTCCGTGGCGAACCGCATCAGCAGGACGGCACCGATCGCGAAGTTGGGAGCGACCAACGCGTTGGCGTCGCCGTCCGCGGCGAGCGTCCGTGCCCGTTCGAGCTGCTCGTCACCGAGCCCCGTGGCCCCCACGACGACGTGGATGCCGTGCTCGAGGAGCCAGGCCAGGTTGTCTCCGACGCTGGAGGGCCCGGTGAACTCGACGGCGACCTCGACCCGTGCGTCCATCAACGCGTCGAGCTGACCAGCGACGGTCACGCCGCCGTCACCGCCACGGGCGCCGGTCACCTCATCGAGCGCGCGGCCGCTAGCCGACGGGTCGACGGCCGCGACCAGGTCGAGGTCGTCGCTGCCCTCGACCGCCCGGCAAACCTCCGCGCCCATCCGTCCGGCCGCTCCGACCACCCCGATGCGCACGCACACTCCTCGCTGACGACCCGTTCCTGCTGGAGTCGCAGCCTAGGGCTCGTCCCGACCCGGCGTCACCGTCCGGGCCGCGACCGGAGCGCCGGTTGGGTGGACGTCACCCCGCCCAGCGGCGCCAACTCCACCCAACCCCAGGCACGGGTGTGGTTCACCACGGGCGGGTTGGCGGTTCACCCTGCCCGGCCGGAGCCGGTCGCCGCCGCGCGCTCGAGGGCGATGGCGGTCGCCTCGGCCGGGAACGGCGAACCCGACCGCACGCTGTCACGGCCACGGACGCCGCCCAACAGCTCACGAGCGAGGGCCGCGAGGTGCGCCAGCTCCCGTTGCTGGGTCGACACGGTCGCGGCGTCGGCGGGCGCACCGTGCCCGGGCACCGTCACCTCCGCACCGAGGGCCTCGACCCGCGCCAGGGTCGCCGGCCACTCGAACGGGTAGGCGTCGTGGAACTGCGGCGG
>SKNP01000301.1 GCA_007120485.1 Nitriliruptoraceae bacterium | reverse complement strand
GCGGTCGCGGTGACCGCGCTGCAGTTCCAGGGTGATCGCCGGCTGCCGGCGACCGGCGGCGGCGACCTCTCCATCGACGCTGAGGCCCGGCACCCACACGATCCGGGAGCGACCAGCCCCGTCGTCGGCCTCCAGCACCGGCCAGCGCGACCGCAGCGCCCGCGGCACGTGCGCGTCACGGAACACCTCAGCCAGACGATGCGTCCCCGCGATGGTGACGATCCGGTCGCCGGACCGTCGCGTGCGCAAGGTGAGCCGACCGAGCCCCTCCGGCAGCCACACCGTCAACCGCTCGGTGCAGCCGCCCGGAGGTGTCGCCAACGGGTCGGGGCGCGACGGCGGTGGGGTCCAGGCGCCGGGCAGCTCCAACGTCGGCTGCGCGAGCTCCCCCGCTGATCCCGCCTCCTGTGGCGTCCGTGCCCGCAGCCGCAGACCCGCCAACGGCCACTCGGCGAACCCCGGCACCTCGACCGCGACCGCCGGCGCGGCGTCGACCGGCTGCGACAGCACGGTGCTGCCCGCGGTGACCTCCAGATCGATCGCGCCGGGCAGCGTCCGCCGCACACCAGCCACTGCGGTCCGCGCCTGTTCGACCACCGCCGCGGACGGCGGCCGACCGTGCAGCGCCGTCAGCACCGCGTGGACCACCCGTCGCGCCAGCGCCGGATGAACACCGTCGAGGTGGTCCCGGTCGACCACCGCCGCGCCCCCGAACCAACGCACGTCGAGCGCCGCACCGGCAGCCGCCCGCAGCGCCGCCGCGTCATCGCGAGCCAGATCGGCCAGACGCCCGAGTGCCCCGATCGGGTCCGGCGCGACGTGCGCCAGGGCCGGCAGGACCTGGTCGCGGACGGTGATCCGGCCGATCGACGGACCGTCGTCGCCGGACTCGTCGCTCGGCTCGTTCGCCGGGTCCAGGAAGCTCGGCAGACCCTCCTCGCGCACGAAGCCGCGCAGGTCGTCGCGCCGCAGGCGCAGCAACGGCCGGGTGACATCGCCCGCGACCGGCGCCATCGCGGCCAGACCATCCACGCCGGTCCCGCGCGCGAGCCGTAGCAGCACGGTCTCGGCCTGGTCGTCCGCGGAGTGACCGACCAGGATCGCGGCGGCGCGGTGCGCGTCCGCGACGCCGCGCAGCCCCTCGTACCGGGCGTCCCGGGCGGCGGCCTCCGTGCCGGCGTCGGTGAGCACCACCTCGACGTCCACGGGGTCGAACCTGCACCCCAACCAGTCGGCGTGCTGGCGCACCACATCGCGTTCGCGCCGGTCGACGTCGGCGGGTCGAAGGCCGTGCGCGACATGCGCGACGATGAGGGCCAGATCAGGTCGGGCTTCAGCGGTCAGGAACGCCAACGCCGTGGAGTCCGGTCCACCGGAGCAGGCGATCACCGCGGTCGCGCCGTCCGGGAGGTGCGCGAGGCGGGTGCCGACCTCGGTGATCAGCCCGTCGCGGTGCTGCCCGGGCGGCAACGGGCCAGGTGGTGCCGGCTGGTCCGACCCGGCGGGTCCGCCTACCACGCCGCTAGGCCGCGGTGACCCGAGCGAGCCATGCCGCCGGGTCCTGGACCTCGTCGGCCCGCGGCAGGTGCTCGGGTGCGTCGAAGGCGCGGTTGAGCCCGGCGACGCCGCGCTGCTCGACGACCTCGCGGACGAACGCCTCACCCTCGCGGTACTGGCGGCGCTTCATCTCCATGCCGGCGACGGCGGTCAGGATCTTCGAGGTGACGTCGCCCTGTCGGGACGCGAGCGCCTCGCGGACCCCGTCGGTGTCGCCGATCAGGTCGGTGGGGGCCGCCTCGTACATCGCGGTGGTGCCGTGGCCTTCCAACAGGCTCATCAGCCCCTGCGCTTCACGGACCACCGCGGCTTGGTCCTCGGTGAGGACCACCTTGAGCAACGGTTCGAGTTCGCCCTGCTCGCGGGCAGCCGCCAACGCCTGAGGCAGGCGGGGCGCCGCTTCAGCCAGCGCCGCCGGATCGACGCGGGCGTCCTCGAGGTAGCGGCTGAGCAGGCCACGAAGGTGGTCGCCGAGCCACGGCGTCGCGTCGAACTGCAGGCGGTGGGTCACCTCGTGCAGCATGACGGTACGACGGATGTCGTCGGCGAGCGGCCCGAACTCCTCGGCGAGGTCGAGCACGTTGGGCCCTACGACCACCAGTTGGCCCTGACCTGGCCCTGCCAGCGGCAGGATGTACTGCCCGAGCACCTTCGTCGACAGCAACCCGAGCAGCGCACCGATCTGGGTGCCGAGCGCCGAGCTGGCGACCCGCCCCCGTCGTTCCAGCTTGTCGCGTAGGGGTTCGAAGGCACCCTGCAATGCCGCCACGTTGGCGCGGACCCACCCGGTCCGGCCGACCACGCGCACGGTCGTCGGGGGGAGTTCGGCGCCCAACTGCGTCCACGCCCGCGCCGCCGCGTCCACCTGGGGGAGGTCGGCGAGCACCGCCGCCCGCAGCTCAGCGACCGCCGCCGGGGTGCTGCGGCGCGCGGGAGCCACCAGCGACGCGGCGCGTACCGCGGCGGCCTCATCGAGCAACGGACGGTCAGCGGTCGGTGCCACGGTGGGCCTCGCTGCGGGAGGATGGCGCCCGCACGGTGGTGGGTCGGTGCGGGACGGTTCGGGGGCCGGCTACTCGGAGCGCTGCCGCGGCCCGCGGACCAGCAGTTGGTAGAGCCCGCCCATCAGCAACAGTCCGACGACCCCGGCGAACGTCAGGATCCAGGCCGCGCCCCAGGTGAACGGCGTCTCCTGGTCCTCGTAGCCGGACAGGGTGCGCGCGGGGTTGTCGTCGCTGTCCCGCGGCATCGGGTCCGGACCGCCCGGACCCTCGTCCCCTTCCTCGCCCTCTTCTTCCCCGTCCTCCTGGGCAAGCACGGTCGTCGGCGCATCGTCGGCGAACGCAGCGCCGGGCACGGCGACCAGCGCCAGAGCGAGGAGCACCAGCAGCGCGGGGACACGGCGCATCGGCGTCGGGCCTTTCGGACGGTGGAGGACGACGG
>SKNP01000156.1 GCA_007120485.1 Nitriliruptoraceae bacterium | reverse complement strand
TCGTGGCACTGGGACCCGGTCACCCAGCGCCTGCGCTGGTCGGACGAGATGTACCGCATCGCCGGGCTCGAACCCGATGGCGAGGATCTACCGCAGCACACCTTCCTCGACATGCTCGATCCCAGCGATCGGCCGAAGGTCGCTGCAGCGTTCGAGCGCGCGGTCGAACACGGATCGCCGATCGAGGTCGCCGCTCGGTTCGAGCGTGCGGACGGGCAGGTCCTCGATGTGGAGGTCCGTGGCGCCGCCGAGGCGGTCGAGGGCGGCCTGACGGCCCTCACCGGCACGTGCCAGGACGTCACCGAGCAGGTGGCCCTGCGCGCCGCGGTCGAACGCCAGGCGTTCCACGATCCGCTGACCGACCTGGGCAACCGTGCCCACTTCCTCGACCGGCTCGACCATGCGCTGGCACGTCGTCGACGCAGCGAGGACCCCGTCACGGTCGTCGTAGTCGACCTGGACGGTTTCAAGGACATCAACGACAGCCTGGGCCATCAGGCCGGTGACGCGATCCTCGCCACCGTGGGGGGCCGGATCCGCGAGACCGTCCGGGATGCGGACACCGTGGCGCGGCTCGCTGGGGATGAGTTCGCCGTGCTGTTCGACCCGGCCGACCTCGGGTTCGCGTGTGGGCTCGCCGAGCGCTTGCGGACCGCGATCGCCGACCCGATCCCGGTGGGTACCCGCACCGTGACGGTCCAGGCCAGCTGCGGCGTCGCGACCGCCGACGCGCAGCGTGATGCGCAGGAGCTGTTGCGCGACGCCGACGTGGCGATGTTCGCCGCCAAGCGGTCCAAGGACCGACAGGTCGCGGTGTTCACCCCGGCGATGCTCAGCGAGGTCGTGGACCGGGTCACCCGTCTCTCGGAGCTCCAGACCGCCCTCGACGCGGATCAGTTCGAGTTGCACTTCCAGCCGTTCGTGGATCTGGCGTCCGGTGAGGTCCTGGGCGCCGAAGCGCTCCTGCGGTGGAACCATCCGGAGCGGGGTTGGATCCCGCCGTCGGAGTTCGTCCCCGTCGCGGAGCGCAGCGGTCTGATCGTGCCGATCGGCCGGTGGGTGGTCCGGGAGGCCATCCACGGACTCGTCCGGCTGCGCGCCGAACTGGGGCCGGACCAGCTCGTGAGCATCAACGTCTCGCCGGTGCAGCTGAGCAGCGACCTCGCGGAGGTCGTCATCGCTGCGCTCGAGCGCAGCGCCATCCCACCCCGGAACGTCCTGCTCGAGCTGACCGAGTCGGACCTGGTGGTCGACGACCCGGAGGTGATGGCTCAGCTCGATCGGCTGCGCGCCACCGGCGTGCGGCTCGCGATCGACGACTTCGGGACCGGCTACTCCTCGCTCGGCTACCTCCAGCAGCTGGCCGTGGACGTCCTCAAGATCGATCGGTCCTTCGTGGACGGGGTGGCACAGGACCACGACCGGCGCTCGCTGGTGCGCACCATCCTCGAGCTGGCCCGGTCGTTGGGCCTCGACACCGTCGCCGAAGGCATCGAGCGCCCGGAGGATGCCGAGGTACTGCTGCGCTACGGCTGTGACACCGGGCAAGGGTTCTACTACGCGCGCCCGGTACCGCTGGAGGAACTGATCGCGACCTGGGCGGATCGGCGACGACCCCTGCCCGGTACCAGCGAGGCGGGCCTCCCTCGCATCGGCGGTCCGACCCGCATGGAGGCGGTCAACGCTTCGAGCCGGGCGGATCGACACGTCGGCTGACGGAGCTAGCCTCCGTCGATCACCCCGACCCTGCCCTCGACCGCGCCGGAGCTCCGCATGCCGTTGGATCGCGCCCTCGTCCGCCGTGCCCCCAAGGTGTTGCTCCATGACCACCTCGATGGTGGGCTGCGTGTAGCCACGATCCGTGATCTCGCCGGCCAGGTCGGCCATCAGCTGCCTGCCGAGGGCGATGAGGCGCTGACCGCGTGGTTCTACCAGGGCAAGGGTGGCACCGATCTGGTCCGCTACCTGTCCGCGTTCGAGCACACCGTCGCGCTGCTGCAGACCGAGGAGGCGCTGACCCGGGTCGCGCGCGAAGCCGCGGAGGACCTGGCGGCCGACGGGGTGGTGTACGCCGAGCTGCGGTACGCGGCGGAGCTGTCGACCTCCGGGGGGCTGGAGCTCGACGCGGTGTTCGACGCGTTGGCAGCCGGGCTGGCGGCGGGACCGGACACGATCGAGACCCGGTTGCTGGCCTGCATCATGCGGCACGAGGACCGTGGTGACGAGGTCGTCGCCGCCGCACTGCGCGCCCGCGATCGTGGGGTCCCGGTCGTCGGGGTCGATCTGGCGGGACCTGAGGCTGGCTTCCCGGCTGCCGCGCATGCCACCGCCCTCCGTGCGGCGGTGGACGGCGGGCTACGGATCACGCTGCACGCCGGCGAGGCGTACGGCCCTCCGTCGATCGACGACGCGCTCGACCACGGTGCTACCCGCTTGGGGCACGGGGTACGGATCATCGACGACATCGGTCCCGACGGCACCCCCGGCGAGGTGGCGCGGCGCGTCCTGGACGGCGAGGTGGTGCTCGAGCTCTGCCCGACGTCCAACGTCCACACCGGCGTCTGCGACGACGTCGAGGCGCACCCGATCGGACGCCTCACCGACCTCGGGTTCGCCGTGACCGTCTCGACCGACAACCGGCTGATGAGCGGGGTCGAGTTGACCTCCGAACTCCAGACGGTCGCCTCGACCTTCGGCTGGGGGCTGGAGCAGCTCGAGCAGGTGACGCGCACGGCGCTGGATGCAGCGTTCGTCGACGAGCCGACCCGTGCGGCCCTGGCAGACCGCGTGACCGAGGGGTTCGCGCAGCTGCGCGGCTGAACCGGCCCCGGAAGCACGCGTCCCCTGCGCGCTACCCTCGCGGGTCGCGAAGCGCACCTACCGCGCGTCGATGCGAGCACGGAGGACGACGATGGCCGGGCACAGCAAGTGGGCCAACATCAAGCACCGCAAGGCGGCACAGGACGCCAAGCGGGGCAAGCACTTCGGCAAGCGGATCCG
>SKNP01000034.1 GCA_007120485.1 Nitriliruptoraceae bacterium | reverse complement strand
GGGCCTTGGCGGCGACCCCTTCGCCCTCGTGGATCAACCCGAGCAGGATGTGCTCGGTCCCGATGTAGTTGTGGTTGAGCATCCTCGCTTCTTCTTGGGCGAGGACGACGACCCGGCGGGCCCGGTCGGTGAACCGCTCGAACATGCGGCCTACTTTCGAACGTCGGGGTGGCGGCGGATCCCTGGTCGGGACCTAGAAAGGGAGTACGGCCCCGCCCGAGCGTAACCCATAGGTCCAGGCTCGTTCCGGGCGAGGGGCGGTGTCGAAGGAGGGGAACCCCGCGATCCGGGGCGCCCTTGTCTCGCTCCAGTGGTTCGCGGCGACGGGGGCGGGCGGTTCGACACCGGTCGCGGTCCGCTCAGCGGACCGGCCGCCCGTCGGTCGGGGGCTCGCCGATCGATGTCCCCGACCTCATCGGCCGCAGCCGCGTCCACGCGACCAGGACGACCGGTCGGGGCGCCCGGCGCGCGGCCCAGGGTGGGGAGCGCGCTGCCTGGCTGCACGCACACGACGATACGGACCAGAGGTGACCTGCGTCGCCTGGACGCAGGTCCGGCGGTCGAGCCCGGTGCCGCCGGTCAGAACCACTTGGTGGGCAGGTCCTCGTGCTCGTAGGCATCGAGGTGCTCGAAGATCGCGTCGACGTCGTCGGCCACGTGGTACAGCCGCGCGTAGTCCCGCTTGGCGAACCGCTCGGCGAACAGGTGCTCGAAGGTCGCCAGCAGCGGCTGGTAGCAGCCCGCGACGTCGAGCAGCACGATCGGGCGGGCGTGGTAGCCGAGCTGCTTGAGCGTCAGCACCTCGAGCAGCTCCTCCAGCGTCCCGAACCCGCCGGGCAGCGCCACGAACGCGTCGGCGCGATCGATCATCACCTTCTTGCGGCCCTGCATCTCGTCGGTGACCACGAGTTCGTCGCAGGCATCGTCGGCCAAGCCGCGGTCACGCATCAACGCCGGGAGCACGCCGGTGACCCGCGCGCCGCCGCCTCGGACGTGGTCGGCGAGCACCTGCATCAACCCGACGGCCGTGCCGCCGTAGATCAGCTCATCACCGCGTTCGGCCAACCTGGTCCCGAACGCCGCGACGGCGTCGGCGTAGACCGCGTCGACCGCGGACGACGATGAGGTGTAGACCGTGATACGCATGGGTCACCGCTCCGGGCGCAGCGTCGGGAACAGGATGGCGTCGCGGATGTTGGCCACGTCCGCGATGAGCATCACGAGCCGGTCGACGCCGACCCCCAGCCCGCCGGTCGGCGGCAGCCCGAGCTCCATCGCCCGCAGGTACGGCTCGTCGACGGCCATGGCTTCCTCGTCACCCGCCGCCTTGGCTGCCGCCTGGGTCTCCAGGCGCCCGCGCTGGTCCTCCGGGTCGATCAGCTCCGAGAACGCGTTGGCGAACTCCCGGCCGGTCACGATCAGCTCGAACCGTTCGGTCACGTGCGGCTCGCTGCGGTGCCGACGCGCCAGTGGTGACACCTCGACGGGGTAGTCGATGACGAACGTCGGCTCCCACAGGGTGTGCTCCACCAACGCCTCGTACAGCTCGAGTACCAGCTTGCCGACCCCCCAGCTGTCGTCGTAGGTCACGTCGTGCTCGTCGCACAGCTCGCGTACCTGCTCGATCGGCTCGTCGTACGACAGCGACGGCTGCTCGGTCGCCTCGCGCACCAGGTCGAGCAGCGGTGCACGCCGGTACGGGCCACGGAGCGAGACCGCCTGGTCCTGGAACGTCAGCTCCGTGGTGCCGAGCGCGTCGGTCGCGGCGCGCTGCAGCAACGCCTCGGTGAGCTCCATGACGTCGTGGTAGTCGTCGTACGCGGCGTACGACTCGAGCATCGTGAACTCGGGGTTGTGCCGGGTGCTCATGCCCTCGTTGCGGAAGACCCGGCCGAGTTCGAACACCCGCGACATCCCGCCGGCGATCAGCCGCTTGAGGTACAGCTCGGGCGCGATGCGCAGGTAGAGGTCCTCATCGAGGGCGTTGTGGTGGGTCACGAACGGCTTGGCGGCCGCACCACCCGGGATCGGATGCAGGATCGGGGTCTCGACCTCCACGAACCCGCGCTCGATCATCTCCGTGCGTAGGGCGCTGAGCACCTTCGCCCGCAGCTCGAACACCCGGCGGGCATCGGCGTTGACCACCAGGTCGAGTTCGCGCTGGCGGAAGCGGATCTCCGTGTCGGTGAGCCCGTGCCACTTCGGCAGCGGTCGCAGGCCCTTGCTCAGCAGCGTCAGCTCCGCCGGCTTGACCGACAGCTCCCCGGTCTTGGTCGCCAGCACCTCGCCGTTGGCGCCGAGCCAGTCGCCGACGTCGAGGAGTTCGAGCAGGGCGCGCGAGCCCTCGTCGAGCGCCTTGACCGGGCAGAACAGCTGGAGCTCGACCCCGTCCTCGAGCAGGACCAGGAACGTCAGCCGGCCGAGGTCGCGCTTGCCGACCAGCCGGCCGGCGACCGCGACCTCCACCCCGGTCTCCTCGCCTGGTTCGAGGTCGGTGTGCTCGGCCTGGATCCGCGCGAGGGAGTGGGTCGGCCGGAACCGCACCGGGTAGGGCTCGACGCCGCTGGCCCGCAGCTGCCCGACCTTCGCCCGACGGGTCGCGACGATCTCCGCGAGCTTGGACGCGTCGTCGGACGGATCGTCGGACGGGTCGGGCGTGGTCGACTCTTCGGTCACGGGCGGCCTCACGGGAACGATGGGCGGAAGGGGCACCGTAGCTGCCACCGCCCGCCGCCTTCGGAGCCGGTCGGCGGCCCGCCAGCCAGCAGGCCGTCGAGGTGGTCGGCAACGTCCGCGTCGAGACCGGCGCGGACCATGGCCAGCACCGAGCCGAGCGCCTGCCGTTGCACGGACGAGAGCGCCGGCAGGTCCTCGGCGACGACCGTGAGCTCGGCGCGGAGCGTCGCAACGTCGCCTCGTACCACCGGTCCCGACAGGTCGGCGAGCGCCGCCGCGCCCCCGTGTCGGATCGGGGCGGTCGCGGTGGCCCCGAGCCGCTCGACCACGT
>SKNP01000516.1 GCA_007120485.1 Nitriliruptoraceae bacterium | reverse complement strand
GCAGCGTTGGCCGAGGCGGGCCTCAAGCTCGCGCCCAAGCCGAAGGCCGACTGAGGGCGTCGGCAGCTGACGGTCACCGGCGCGGCGGGGGTGGGCCGGCTGCCGATGTGTGGAGTGCTGAGCTCGCGCAGGACCCGCTTTGCTCCACAGGTCGGGCCGCGGGCGCGGTCATCGCCGATGTGTGGAGCGCTGGCCCTGCTCAGGCCCCGCTTTGCTCCACAGATCCGGCCGCGGCGGCCGGTGCGCGGTCCCGCCGGTGCGCGGTCCCGCCGGTGCGCGGTCGGCGGTGCGCTGGCATATCGAAGAACGATACAATATCGTTCTTCGATATGCGGACGGCGAGTGCCGTCCACCGGGTCGACCGGAGCGGTTATGGCGAGCGAGGGACGTGGCGGACCCGTACGGCGGACGGCGGCGCGTGTCGCGACCGCTTCCCGCTGGCTGAACCGCAACCTGCCGTGGATGATCGGCGTGATCGTTGCCGTCGCCGCAGCGGTCGCGCTGGTGACCGAGGTGGCGGGCGCCATCACCGGTGCCGATGCCAGCGTTGTGGTCCAACCGGTCGAGGCCGCAACCCTCGAAGGGTTGGCATCCGCCGACCTCCCGGCGGGAACGGAACTCTCGGTCGACGGCTGGACCGAGGGGCTGCGCTTCCACGTCGCCGAGGTGTCCCTGCCGCTGCGGCTGCTGGCCTCGGCAGGCACGGTCACCGGCGCCCTGCTGATCGCCATCGGGGGGCTGCTGGCAGCCAGCATCGCCCGGCACCTGTTGGCGGGACGGCCGTTCGTGCGCCAGGTCCGATCCGCCATGCTCGGCCTCGTTCTGGTCTTCCTCGCCGGCTCGTTCCTGCCCGCGGCGGTCGAGTCGGTCGCCTCGACGGTGTTCCTGGAGTCCACCGGCGCCATCGAGCGCTCGATCGGGCTCTTCGCGCCGGTCTGGATGCGGTTCAGCGTCGGTGCGGTCCTCGCCGCGGTGTTCCTGGGCATCCTCAGCCAGGCGTTCTGGCACGGGCAGCGGCTGGAACGCGACGTCGAGGGCCTCGTCTGATGGCGCCGGCCGAACCGGTCGCCGGCGAGGACGGTCACCGGGTCACCTGCCACCTCGACGACCTGCTGGTCGACCGCGGCATGACCCTCAAGGAGCTCGCGGAACGGGTCGGCGTGACGGTCGTCAACCTGTCGGTGTTGAAGAACGACCGGGCGAAGGCGGTCCGGTTCTCCACCCTGACGGCGATCTGCGACGTGCTCGACTGCCAACCAGGGGACCTCTTCACGGTGTGGCGCTGACGCCACACGCCGAGAGCTACCGTGCCCGTAGGTCGCCGGCGGCAGCGGCGGCACCGGGCGTCCGAAGGGCTTGGCCGTGTGCGACACGATCGTCCACGTCGATGACGGCCGGGTGATGTTCGCCAAGAACTCGGACCGTGATCCCAACGAGGCGCAGGCGCTCGAGTGGCACCCCGCGCGGGTGTATCCGGCCGGCACGAGCGTGCGGTGTACCTACGTCGAGGTGCCACAGGTCGCCCGGACCCACGCGACCGTGCTCTCCCGCCCGTTCTGGATGTGGGGCGCGGAGATGGGCACGAACGAGCGCGGCGTGACGATCGGTAACGAGGCGGTGTTCACCCGCCAGCCGTACACCGACACCGGGCTGACCGGCATGGACCTGCTGCGGTTGACGCTCGAACGTGCCGCCGACACCGACGAGGCGGTCAGCACCCTCATCGAGCTGCTCGAGACCCACGGCCAAGGCGGTGGCTGCGGCCACGAGGACCGTGGGTTCACCTACCACAACAGCTTCCTGGTCGCGGACCCGCACCGGGCCGCGGTCCTGGAGACGGCCGGATCGCGCTGGGCGGTCGAGGAGGTCACCGAGGGCGCCCGGAGCATCTCCAACGGCCTGACGATCCCGGCGTTCGCACGGCAACACGGCGATCGCCTGCGGACCCGTGTGTCGGCCTGTGGGATGCGGCGCGAACGCACCCAGGCGGCTGGGCAGCAGGTGATCGGCCCCGCGGATCTCGCCGCGATCCTGCGTGACCATGGTGGCCACGACGCTCCGGACTACTCGCCGATCAACGGGGCGATGGCTGCCCCGTGTATGCACGCCGGCGGGCTGATCACGGCGTCGCAGACGACCGCGTCCTGGATCTCGGAACTGGCTCCGGGCGCCCATCGCCACTGGGCCACGGCCACCGCGGCGCCCTGTACCTCGTTGTTCAAGCCGGTCGAGGTGGACACGCCGGTCGACCTCGGCCCGGCGCTGACCGACCGGTTCGACCCGGCGACCACGTGGTGGCGTCACGAGCGCCTGCATCGCGTGGCCTTGCGCGATCCGGTCCGGCTCCTGCCGCGGTTCACCTCGGAGCGCGACGGGCTCGAAGCGACGTGGTTCGCTTCGCCTCCCGATCCGGCCGCGGCGTTCGCGGAGGCGGACGACCGAACCGCCCGCTGGGCCGCCGACGTCGACGCCGAGGTGGCTGCCGCAGGGCGGGACGTCCGCCCCCGCTACGTGCAGCGCTACTGGCGGGTCCGTGACCGCCGAGCGGGCCTGCCCACCGTGATCGGCGCTCGATAGCTGACCTCTCCACCTCGATCAGGGCGCAGTAGCTGCCCCCTGCCACCGCGAGCACGACCCGACCGCTGACCACCCGGCCCCGACCGCTGACCTCCCGACCCCAACCGCTGACCACCCCGATCTCGATCCTGGAGCACGACGTGGCCCACCTCGGCAGCAGCATCCTGTGGCACGAGACCCTCGAGACGGCAGCGCCCGGCGCGTCGGCGGCCGGGGAGCTCACCGCCGATGTCGTGATCGTCGGCGCCGGGTTCACGGGGTTGTGGAGCGCGTACCACCTGATCACCACCGACCCATCACTGGACGTCGTCGTCCTCGACGCCCACGACGTCGCGTTCGGCGCCAGCGGCCGCAACGGTGGCTTCGCGATGACGTTGCTTGACTTCGACCTGCACCGCTTCGCGGGCAACTGGGGCGATGAGGCCGCCGCGCACGCGCACCG
>SKNP01000291.1 GCA_007120485.1 Nitriliruptoraceae bacterium | reverse complement strand
CGATGCCGGAGACCTCCAGCATCGTCACGCCGAGCAACCAGAAGTCGAGGTTGAGCTCCGGCGCGTACTCCGGCCCGGTCAGCGGGACGTAGGCGAACCAGCCGCTGTCAGGCACCGCGCCCGCCGCGAAGCTCGACAGCAGGAAGATCCCGCCGAGCAGGTAGACCCAGTAGCCGAGCGCGTTGAGCCGTGGCATCGGCATGTCGCGGGCACCGAGCGCCAAGGGCGCGACGTAGACCACGAACCCCTTGAGCATGGGCACCACGAACAGGAACATCATGATGGTGCCGTGCATGGTGAACAGCTCGTTGAACTGCTGGGCTCCGACCACGTCGTTGTCGGGGAAGGCCAGCTGGGTCCGCATGACCAGTGCCATCGCCCCGCCGATCAGCAGGAACGCGAACGAGGTGAAGATCAGGCGGCGGCCGATCGCCTTGTGGTTGCACTGCCCGAGCCAGCCGACGAAGCCAGGTCGCGACCCCCAGAGGTGGTCGAGGAGCTGGACGTCCGAGGGCCGATCGGTACCCGCACTCATTCCAGCACCTCGAGGTAGTCGAGCAGCGCCTCGAGTTCATCCGTCTCGAGCGTGGTCGGTGGCATCGGGTTGCCGGGCTTGACCCCCCACGGGTCCAAGATCAGCTCCTCGAGGTCGTCGCGTGTGTTGGGCCGGATCCCGGCCGCAAGCGACCCGCGAGAGGCCAGATGCGTCAGATCCGGGCCGACGCCGGCGACGGCTTCCGTGCCCCGTACGGCGTGGCAGGCAGCACACCCAGCTTCGATGAACACCCGCTGGCCCTCGATCTCCTGGTCGGTCTGCGGCTCGGTGGCGTCGGCCTGCTGCTGTTCGACCCAGGCGTCGAACTCGTCCGGTTCCTGCACCTCGAGGAAGGCGACCATCTGTGCGTGGGCGATGCCGCAGTACTCCGCGCACTGCCCGCGGAAACGCCCCGTCTCGGTCGGTTCGAAGGTCAGCAGGTTCTCCCGGCCGGGGATCATGTCGATCTTGCCGTGGACCCGTGGGATCCAGAAGCTGTGGATCACGTCCTCGGTGGTCAGGTTGAGTCGGACCGGTCGGTCGACGGGGACGTGGATCTCGTTGGCGGTGGTGATGCCCTCCTCGGGGTAGTGGACCTCCCACCAGAACATGTGGCCGATCACGTCGATCTCGAGCTCCCCCTCACGCTCGACGTGCGCCGTTGATGAGCCGACCTGACCCGAGGCGACCAACAGCAGCAGGAGGATCACGGCCGGCACCACGATCCCACCGAGCCACAGCAAGCGGCTGCGAGCCGGGGCATCCCGCTGGGCCTCGTCGTGTTCGTGCGGGTCAGCGACCGCGATCGGCTCGTCCAACTCCGCGCCGGGTGCGGATCCTCCCGTCCGCGGCCCGTCGGCCGGTGTCGGACCTGCCACCTCGACGTCGGAGTGGTCGCCGGCGGTCGTCGCCGGTCGACCGCGATCGGATGCCGCCGGCCGATCGCGGCCGGACGCTCCCGGTCGATCGCGGCGGGACTCGTCCCGCCGCCGGCGCCACGACCGCAGCAGCGGCACGGCCAGTAGCCCCATCACGATGATCCACACGGCGACACCCAGCCACAGGCTCAGCGTCCAGAGCCCGTCGATGTCGCTGGCCTGCGGGCTGGCCGGGTCGGTGATGCGGTCGCGTGGTTCGAGGCCGCAGCCGCTGACGACGAGCAGCGCAGGCAGCAGGGCGAGGCGGCGGGTCACGGTGCCTCCTCGGTCGGGGCGGGCTCGGCCGGCGTTGGGGTGGCGGTGTCCGCTGGTGTGGTTGGCTGTCGGCGGGCACGGCGGCGGGCCGCGGCGACGGCGGCCCATGCGGCCAACACCGGCAGGACGAGGGTCAGGACCTGGAAGGTGGCGACGACCCCTTCGACCGGGACGCCCAGCCAGAACGACAGCACGTCGACGCCGGCCGCCAGGCTCAGCATCAAGGCCAGCGCGGTCACCCCGGTCACCGTGCCTGCACGCAACGGCACGTCGAGCGGATGGTCGAGGGTGTGGTGCTGCCGGCGGTCGCCGAGCCGCCACCGCTCGAGCAGCGGGTAGAGCGCGACGCCGGTGATCAGCAGGCCCGGGATCACCACACCGGCGATCAGCACGTTGGTGATGCGTACGGTCCCGATGACCACGTCGATCGCCGGCACGATCCGCAAGCCCCCGGTCAGGAAGAACAGCGGCCACGGCGGATGCACGCTGTTGGTGGCCTCCGCGGTCAGGAACGGGCCTTCGAGCTCTGCGTCGCTCCACGGCACGAGCACGGTGGAGACGAGCAGCAGCGCCGTCAGCGCGGTGGTGAGCAGCGCGAACCGGGTGACGGCGTCGGGCCACAGCGGGCGGCCGACCGCGACCGCCTCGACGTCCACGTCGGAGCGGCGGACCGCCGTTGGGCGGCGGCGGTGGACCAGCACCAGGTGGCCGACCAACAGGCCGATGAAGGCCAGTGGGAGCAGGATCACGTGGCCGACCCAGGCGATCAGCAGGAACCGGTCGCTGGGGAGTTCACCGGCGAACAGGACGGCGCCGAGCTCCTCACCGGCGAACGGTAACGCGTACATGACCGACTCGGCGATACGCAGGCTGGAGCCGGCGACCAGGCCGAAGGGCAGCAGTTCGCCGGTGTAAGCGAAGCCGAGGCCGACGAGCAGCAGCCCGATACCGGTGGCGTGGGTCAGCAGGCGCGGCGAGCGGAACGCGCCGGTCGCCAGGGTCCGCAGCAGATGCGCGACCAGCGCGATCAGGAACAGGTGCGAAGCCGCGACGTGCAACCGGCGCAGCAGCAGCCCGCCGGGCATGTCCTCGCTGATGGTGACGATCGAGGCGAACGCGGCCGGCAAGGTGCGTCCGTCGAACAGCTCCGAGCTGCCCTGGTAGACCACCGGCGCGGTGGAGGGGCGGTAGGCCAGGGCCAGGAGCAGTCCGGTGACGGTCAGCACCAGGAACGCGACGACCGCGGCGTGGCTGACCAGCGACCAGAACCCGGTCGGCCACACCGACGGTGG
>SKNP01000272.1 GCA_007120485.1 Nitriliruptoraceae bacterium | reverse complement strand
GATCGACCTTGTTCGCCACGGCCACGATCGGCGTGCCGACGTCGACGAGTTCGTTGGCCAGGTACCGGTCCCCCGGGCCGACGCCGGCGGCGACGTCGACGATGAAGCAGATCACGTCCACACCCTCCCACGTCTCCCGGACCAGGGCGTTGAGCCGTTGGCCCAGCAGGGTGCGCGGCTTGGCCAGCCCGGGGGTGTCGAGGAACACCAGCTGCGCGTCATCGCGCGTATGCACACCCCGGATGGCGTTGCGGGTGGTGCCGGGCACGTCGGTGACGATCGCCACCTTCTCGCCCACGATGTGGTTCAGCAGCGTCGACTTGCCCGTGTTGGGGCGTCCCACCAGGGCGAGCAGCCCGGCGCGATGTCCCTGTGGTAGCTCCTCGCCGACGCCAGCGAGGATCGCGTCGACGTCGAGCTCACGTCCGTCGGCCATCCTCAGCGTCCGGTGACGTCGACGTCGAGCCGGTCCGGCCCGAACGCCTCGGGCAGCAGCCCACGGATGTCGGTGTCGAGCCGTGCATCGAGCGCGTCCGCCCCGGCGCAGTGCACCGTCGCGTCCGGACCGAACTCGTAGATCGTCTGCCGGCAGGCGCCGCACGGGGTGGCCGGCGAGTCACCGTCCCCGACGACCGCGACGGCGACGACCGGGCTGCGGTTGCCCGTGGTCGCCCGGCCCACCAGCGCGGTCTGCTCCGCACAGGTGGTGAGCCGGTAGGACGCGTTCTCCACGTTGACGCCCTCGAACACCTGCCCGTCGGCGGTGACGACGACGGCACCGACGTGGAACCCGGAGTACGGCACGTAGGCGTTGGCTCGGACGTCGGCGGCGAGCCGCAACAGCTCGGCGACGTCCGGGGGCGGGACATCCATGTGGGCCATAGCGGGCCTCCTCACGACGGGGGCGCCGGTCGACCGGCGGTCCGCCACCAGCCTACGCGTGCGCCGCTCCCCCAGGGTCGGCGCGACCGCTCAGGGCCGCAGAGCCCGGGCCAGCAGCTGGGCCGGATGGTGGATCTCCCAGCCGGCGCGAGCGATCTGCATCGCGCAGCCGGGGTTGCCGGAGACCACCGCACGGGCACCCGTCCGGTCCAACGAGGCGTCCTTGCGCGCGAGCAGTTCGTCGCCGAACCCGGGCTGCTCCAGCGAGTAGATCCCACCCGAGCCGCAGCACAGCTGCCCGTCGTCGGGTTCGAGCAGGGTCAGGCCGGGGATCGCCCGCAGCAGTGCCAGCGAGGTGTCAGCCAGCCCCTGCACGTTCCGCAGGTGGCAGGGCGCCTGGTAGGCCAACGTCAACGGCACCGATCGGCCCCGTTCCGTGACCTCGGCGGGGTCGATGACCTCGCTGAGGTCCTTGACGCGCGCGCTGAAGGCTCGCGCCTGGTCGGTGCCGAGCACCGACCCGTACTCCTTCATCGCCCCGCCGCAGCCGGCGGAGTCGACCACGATGGGGCCGTGCGTGTCGGCGTACGCATCGATCGTGGCTTGAGCCATCGCGTGCGCTTCGTCCTCGCGCCCCGCGTGCGCCGACAACGCGCCGCAGCAGGCCGGCGCCGGCTCGATGCGCGGCCGGTAGCCGACGGCGCTGAGCACGTCCACCGTCGCCTGGTGGACGTCACGGAACATCCCGTCCATGACGCAGCCGAGGAACACGAACGCGTCCCCGCTCGGGGCCGGATCGGTCGGGGCCCGGTAGCGGCGCAGCACGTCGCGGACCCGGACCCGCCGTGCGGGCCGCAGCTGGTCGGGCAGCACCCGGTCGAGCCGGAACAGCTGTGCCACGGCCAACCCGAACGAGCCGAGCCGCACCAGCGTGCGCCGACCCAGCGCCGCGAACCCGACGGCGTGGGCGAGCCGACGGATCCCGGTCGGTGGCTGCTGCTCGTGCAGCTCGGCCCGGGCGGTCTCCATCAGCGAGCCGAACTGGACCAGCGACGGACAGACCTCCTCGCAGGCACGGCACTGCACGCAGGTCTCCAGCGAGTCGGCCAGCGCCGGGTCGGTCAGCGGCAGCTCCCCCTGGTCGGCCAGGCGCATGGCCAGGATGCGCCCGCGCGGTCCGTGCTCCTCGAGGTGGGTCACCTCGTAGGTCGGGCAGGACGACAGGCAGAAGCCGCACTGCACGCACGCGGCGAGCTGGTCGGAGTCGAAGATCGACATCTCCTGGTGGCCGGTCATCGCTGCCACCTCCACGGGGCGAGCACGTCGTCGGGATCCAGCGCCGTGCTGACCCGTTGGGCCAGTGGGGACGGGGCGTGGCCACGACCGAAGGCAGGCAGCCCGGTGGACGGGTCGAGCACCAGCAACGCACCACCGTGACGCTCGGCAGCGGCGCGGGCCGCCACCAAGGCGTCGGGCTGGCCGTCGAGGTGACACAGGCCGAGCTGGTCGTGGATCGCCACGGTCAGGTCCAGTTCCGTCAGGTCGGCGCGGAACGCGGCCAGACGCGCAGGGTCGACCACCGCCCGTGCGGACGCGGGCAACACGGGCGGGTCGGCCGGTACCAGACCCGCGCCGGCGGCCTGCGCGTCCGCGTCGTCGGGGTGGTCCTCGAACAGGACGTGGGTGCGCTCGCTCGTGGACACCACCGCGGCGGGCCGGTACAGCTGCGACGCGAGATCGTGCTGCGGCGTGTCGGTGGCGTACCAGGCACGGTGGGGCGGGATCGGTCGGAGCTTGAGGGTCACCTCGGTGATCACCCCGAGGGTCCCCCACGAGCCGGTCATCAGCCGGCACAGGTCGAACCCGGTGACGTCCTTGACGGTGACCCCGCCGGCCGTGGCCGGCGTGCCCGCCCCCGTGACGAACCGGACGCGCAGCAGCCAGTCGCGGACGCGACCGGCGCCCAGCTGCCGGGGCCCGGCGAGCGCCGTGCCGAGCCGACCGCCGACCGTCGTCCCGTGCTCGCCGATCGGCTCGATCGGGCACTCCTGGCCGTGCTCGGCCAACCGGTCGCGCACCTCGTCCAGCCGCGTCCCCGCGCGGACCGTGACGGTCAGGTCCGCCGGTGCATGGTCGACGATGCCCGTCAGTCGAGCGGTCGAGAGCACCGGCGCATCCCCGGGCGGAAGGCGGTCGAGCACGCTGCCTGCGCCGCGGACCTCCAGCGCGCTGGAGCGCTCGCGCGCCTGGGTGACGGCGTCGATCACCTCGCCGATGTCGGTGGGTTCCAGGTGCGTGGCCGCGTTCACACCCATGCGCCCTCCGGGACCATCCGGGCTTCACCACAGCCGACCGTGGTGGGCAGCACCTTGTCGGGGTTGGCGAGGCCGCTCGGTTCGATCGCGTCACGGACGGCACGCTGGACCGCGAGGTCGTCGCTGTCGAACACGTCGCTGAGGAAGTCGCGCTTCTCGATCCCGACCCCATGCTCCCCGGTGACCGTGCCGTCCAGCGATAGGGCCGTCGCCACGATGTCATGGCCGGCAGCGAAGACGCGGTCGATCATCCCCTCCACGCGTCGGTCGAACAGCACGAAGGGGTGCAGGTTGCCGTCCCCGGCGTGGACGACCGTGAGGATCTCCAACCGCTCGCGTTCGCCGATCGCGACGACGGCGTCGAGCATCTCCCCGAGCCGGGACCGCGGCACGACCACGTCCTGGAGGTAGAAGTCGGGCGCACGCTTGGCGATGGCGCCGGCGACCGCCTTGCGGCCCTTCCAGATGCGGGCGCGCTGGTCGGGGCCGTCGGCGCGGACCACGCTGGTCGCCCCGTGGTCGCGTGCCAGTCGGTCGGCGGTCGCCACGCCGGCGTCCACGCCGGCGGGTAGCCCTTCGTACTCCAGCAACAGCACCGCGGCAGCGTCCTGCGGGTAGCCGGCCTGTGCGTAGTCCTCCACCAGGGACACGGCCCGGGCGTCCATCAGCTCGACGGCGTCAGGCAGCCGGTCGCTGACGACCAGTGCGCCCACGGCGGTCGCTGCCGCTTCGAGCGAGGCGAACCCTGCCAGGAGCGTGCCGACCGCCGGAGGTGCCGGCAGCAGCCGCAGGCAGGCCCCGACCACGATCCCCAGCGTGCCTTCTCCACCCACGCTGACCCCGCGCAGGTCCAGACCGGCCTGCTCGGCGCGCGTGCCATCGAGCACGTGGACGACCCCGTCCGCGTCCATCAGTTCGACCGCGAGCACGTGCTGGCTCATCACGCCGTAGGTCAGGACGTGGATGCCGCCGGCGTTGGTGGCGACGTTGCCGCCCAGGGTTGCGGCGATCTGGCTGGCCGGGTCGGGCGCGAACCGCAGCCCGTGGGCGGCGGCCGCCTTGCCGAGTCGGGCGTTGACCAGCCCCGGTTCGACCCACGCCCGACGGTTGGGCACGTCCAGCTCCCGCAGCTGATCCATCCGCGCGACGCTCACCACGACCGGGCGTCGACCGCCCTCGCCGGTCGGGGTGGCTCCGCCAGCCAGGCCGGTCCCGGCGGCACGCGGGGTGAAGGGGATGCCGTGGTCGCGGCAGGCCCGCAGGACGTGCGCGGTCTGCTCGACCGAACGTGGCAAGGCGACGGCCAGCGGATCGGCGTTGAGGAACGAGGCATCCCGCCGGTAGGTCGCCCGACCGAGGTGGCCCGTTCGGAGCCCGTCGTCGCCGAGGATGTCCTCGAGGGTCGCGAGCAGGGACGTCTCGGGTCCGGACAGGCTCCGGTCGGCCGTGGCAGACGGGACCGACCCGCTGCCGGCCGTGGCAAGCGAGGCCGACCGGCCGCTGGCCGTGGCAGGCGAGGTTGGCCCCGGGGTGGCCGAGCTACCGGACGGTCGCGCCGGGGCCCCTGCGCGTCGGCGGGTGAACCTGCCGCGTCGGCGTGGCCGCGTCATCGCGACCCCCGATCCGTGCCGACCGCGGCTCCGTCGAGCCGGCCCACGAGGTACTCGGCGAGGTGCAGCACCTGCACCTGCCGTCCCGAGGCGTGGACCCCGCCGCGCAGGTGCAGGATGCAGCCGGGGTTGTCGGTGATCACGATCGAGGCTTCCGTCCGGTCGACGCAGCCGAGCTTGCGGTCGAGGATGTGTTCGGCCACCTCCGGGTTGCGAACGGAGGTCGACCCACCGAAGCCGCAGCACTCCGAGGCCTCGGGTAGCGGCACGACCGGGACCCCGGCGACGTCACGGAGGAAGCGCTCCACGGCGTCCTGGCGGCCGAGGGTGTTGCTGGCCTGGCAGAACCGGTGGACGGTGACCGGGGTGCGGTCGCCGTCATCCAGGCTGCCGGCGGGCAGGCGTCCGGGCCCCTTCGTCAGGTAGCCGATCAGGTCGTAGGTCCGGCCCGCCAGTTGCTGTGCGCGCTCGACCTCGTCGACGTCGCCGCGCAGCAGGTGGGGCGCGTCGTGGCCGAGCATCGCCAGACAGGACGAGGCCGGGGTGACCACGTCATCGGCATCGGCCAGCACGGCCATCGTCTGCTGCACCATGGCACGGGCGGTGTCGTGCTCGCCGGAGTCGTAGGCCGGCAGCCCGCAGCAGTGCTGCTCGCTGGGCACGATGACGCGGGCACCGGCGGCCCGCAGCAGCTTGGCGGCGGCGATGGGGATCTGCGGTGCCAGTCGGTCGGAGAGGCACTGCAGGAACAGCGACACGGTCCGCCCGGCCAGCGGCTGCGAGGCCAGGCGCGGGGGTTCGTCGAGCTTGCCGGGCTTGAGCGTGTCCCGCGCCGGACGGGCCGGGACCGCCGGTGGGGTGCGCCACCCGGTCGCCGTCCGGACCGGACCTCGGTCCGCCAGGAGCCGCGGCACCGCGGTCACCCCATCACGGCGGAACGGCGTCGAGGCGACCCCGGCGACACGCATCCCGAACCCGAACAGCCGCCGGTTGGCGAACGCCCCGAGCGCGAACGCCGTCACCCGACCGGCGGGCATCGCCACCTCCGACTCGACGACCTTGCGCCGGACCTCCAGGATCTGGACCGGCAGCGGGATGTCGACGGGGCAGGCCTGCGCGCAGGCACCACAGGAGACGCACAGCGACTGTGGCCCGGCGGCGGCCTCCATCCCGTGGTGGAACGCGGTGTTCACCAGCCCGATCGCGCCGGTGTAGACGTGACCGAACGCGTGACCACCCACGACCCCGTAGGGCGGACAGACGTTGGCACAGGCCCCGCAGCGGATGCAGCGCAGGGCCGACGCGACGTCCGGGTCCTCGGCCATCGAGGTGCGCCCGTTGTCCAGCAGCACGATGTGTTGCTGCTGGCCCGGCCGTGGCCCGGTGACGAAGTTGGTGTACACGGTGATCGGCTGCGCGGTCGCCGACCGGCCGAGGAGCCGGACCTGCTTCATCGCGTCCGCGTAGGTGGGCACCAGCTTCTCGATACCGGCGGTGACCACGTGGATCGGCGGCAGCGCCACCGACATCCGGTTGTTGCCCTCGTTCTCCACCAGCATGATCGAGCCGCCCTCGGCGATGAGGGCGTTGGCGCCCGACAGCCCGACACCGCTGGCGAGGAACCGCTCACGCAGCTCGGTGCGGGCGCTCCTGACCATCGTCGGGATGTCGTCCGGGTCGAACTCGCGGCCGAGCACCTGCTCGAACAGCGTGGCGATCCGCTCCTTGCGCTTGTGGATCGCGGGCATCACCAGGTGCGATGGCGTCTCGTGGGCGAGCTGGAGGATCCACTCGCCGAGGTCGGTCTCCACCGGCACGATGCCGTTGGCCTCGAGGTGGGCGTTGAGCCCGATCTCCTCGGACACCATGGACTTGCCCTTGACGACCAGGTCGGCACCGGCGGCCTGCACCACGCGGGTGATGTGATCGTTGGCTTCCCCGGGGGTGGCGACCCGGGTCACCTCCGCGCCCGCCGCGACGGCCTTCTCCTCGAACTCGTCGAGGTAGTGCGACCAGTCGGCGAGGACCCCATCCTTGATCGCCGCGAGCTCCGCGCGCAGCTCGTCGAAGGAGCGGCCCTCCTGCTGCTCCAACGCCTCGATCGCGGCATCGCGGCTTCCCCGCCAGCCGCGCTGGAACGCGGTCAGGCCGGTCCGGACATCGTCATCGGCGAGCGCCGCGGCGTAGCGCTCCTCGAAGGGTCGCAGGGTCATGCCGTGCCTTCCGTGGGCTCATCGATCGTCCCCGTCAGCACGATCACCTCGACCTCGTCGGGGCCCTGGACGCCGATCGTGAGGCTGCGTTCGATGTCCGCGGTGCGCGACGGCCCGGTCATCAACGAGGCGAAGCCGGGCTGGCCACCTCGGACCGCCAACCAGGCCGCGGCGTCCTCGAGCCGGTCGACCAGCCGATCGGCTGGCACGACCTGGATGAGCCGCTTACAGAGCATCGTCACGACCCGGTCCCCCAGCCGGTGTTCGGACACCAGGACGCTGCCGGTCTCCGCGACCGCCAACTCCCCTTGGACGATCGCGACCGCGACGTCGGCGACCGATGCCGCGGGGTCGTCCTGGTCGGGCACGACGATCCCACACCCGAGGCGCTCCAGCGCGGCGACCAGCCCGGGTTCGTCGGTGGCCAGCGACGGCGCGACGGCGACCGTCTCCGTCCCTTCCGCGACGTGGTCGACGACCGACGCCCAGTCGGGCTGCTCGAGGTAGGTGGAGGACGCGGCCTCGACGCCGGCCCGGAACCGCGCTCGTGTCGGCGGATGGGACGCTCCCGTCTCGGTCGAGGTCACCGGTCCCTCCTGACACCCGTTGGATCGGTCACGATCGACCGACGCAACGGTAGGGGCTGCGGGTCGGGACCGCTCACGCCTCGTCCCGAGGCTGCCGACGCGACTCGGGGAGGTCGCCGGCCGGCTCGTTCGCGTCCGACGCAGGCGGCGATCCCAGGGGCGTCCGCTGCTCGCGGACGGCGGCGGCGATGGTGGCCGCAGCCGCAGCGAGCAGGACGACCAACCCGATGGTGCCGGTGTTCAGACCGAAGCCCCACACGATGAGGTAGCTCATCACCCCGGCGGCGAACAGGTAGTAGAGGCACGGGATGGCGACCTTGCGCATCAGGTCGCCTTCGCGGCCAACCAGGCCGACGGTCGCGGCGGCGGCCACGACGTTGTGGACGGTCAGCATGTTGCCGGCCGCGCCACCGACCGCCTGCGCGGCGACCACGGGTGCGGTCGCCACACCGATGCCTTCGGCCGTCGCGAACTGGAACTCGGCGAACATGATGTTGCTGATGGTGTTGGAGCCCGCAGCGAACGCACCGAGCGCCCCGACGAAGGTCGCGACCATCGGCCAGGCGGAGCCGACGGCGCTGGCCGCTCCTTCGGCGAGGGTCAGCGGCATGGACGCCAGGTCACCCGTCGCGCTGAAGTCCGCGCCGGAGTTGATGAAGATCCGCACCAACGGCACGGCGATCAACATCGCGGGGGCCGCCTTGATGATCTGCTTGCCGGCCGTCTTCCACGATGCGGCGATCTCCGAGCCGCGCATCCGGTGGAGCGGGTAGCTCACCAGCACCGCGACGAGGAACACGAACCCCGGCAGGTAGAGGAACTGGAACCCGAAGTTCAGCCCGTCGAAGCCGAAGACGTTCGCCCAGGTCGGGTTGACCCCCTGGAGGACCTCCTGCACCCCGAGCTCGGGGATGCGGGTGATGACCAGGACCGCGGCGAGGACGCCGTACGGAGCCCACGCACGAGCGGTCCCGATGACCTGGCGCGGCGCCGCATCGTCGGGGCTGAGCGAGCCCATCCAGTCATCGGCCCAGCTCCTGCGTGGAGCGAAGTCCCAGGTCTGCTTGGGCTGGAGGAAGCCCTTCCGTGCGGCCGTGATCACGATCGCCAGCCCGATCAAGCCGCCGAACAGCGACGGGAACTCCGGCCCGAGGAACCGTGCGGTGAGCCAGTAGGGCAGGATCATGGCGACAGCCGAGAACAGCGCGAACGGCCAGATGGCCAGTCCCTCGCTGAAGCGCTTGTTCGGCCCGAAGAACCGCGTGAGCATCGACACCATGAACAGCGGGATCAGTAGTCCGACGATGCCGTGCACCGTCGCGGCTGCCAAGGTGATGTCGGCGAGCTCGCCAGCCATCGTCCCGCCGCTCGCGGTGATGGCCTCCTCCGACAGGCCCGTCTGCACGCCGACGATGATGGGCGTGCCCAGGGCGCCGAACGTGACGGGCGTGGACTGGATGATCAGCCCGCACATCACCGCGGCCATGGCCGGGAACCCGAGCGCGAGCAACAGCGGTGCGGCCACGGCCGCCGGGGTCCCGAACCCCGATGCCCCTTCGATGAAGGAGCCGAAGAGCCAGGCGATGATCACCGCCTGGACGCGGCGGTCCGGGCTGATGCGGGTGAAGCCGGCCCGGATGCTGGCCATCGCACCGGAGGCGTTGAGCGTCGCGAGCAGCAGCAGCGCCCCGAACACGATGTAGAGGATGTCGATCGAGATCCCGAGCCCCTCGATGACCGACGCAGCGATCGCGATCGGCTCGACGTCCCAGACCCCCCAGGCCACCGCGACGACGACCAGGAAGCCGACGGCCATCCCGTTGCGGGCGGACCATCGGAAGCCGACCATCAGCACCCCGATCGTGATGATCGGCAGCGCGGCGAGGAGGCTGAGAACGGCGAGGTTGTCCATGGGTGCGACCTTCAGTGCGGTGGCGGTCCCCCGGGTGCCCCGCCGGCGGATCGGTGCGTCGGCGGTTGCTGCACCCTGCGGCATCGTCGGAGGCGCCCGCAGGGTCGTCGGTAGGGACCTCGTGGGTCATCGGGCCCTACTGGCCCGATGACCCACGTCACCGCAGGAAGGTGCTCGCGTACTTCGTCAGCGTCTCGAGGTAGTTGGCGCGTTCGAACGCGGCCGGATCGCGGACCGTCCGTTGCGACACCGCACCACGCAGCTCATCCACCGAGCTGTAGCCGCGGGCGTCCATCCACTCGGTCAATCCGTCGGTGAGCGTGGCGACGTGGTCGGGGCCGTGCCGCAGCAACGCGGAGGTGCTCATCGTCACGTCCGCTCCGGCGAGGAGCAGCTTGATGACGTCGAGATGGGTATGGACCCCGGTCGTCGCCGCCAACGACGCATCCACCCGACCGTGCAGGATCGCGCACCACCGCAACGGCAGCCGCAGTTCATCGGAGCTGGACAGCACCAGATGCGGCGTGACCGACAGGGTCTCGAGGTTGATGTCCGGCTGGTAGAACCGGTTGAACAGCACCAGGCCATCCGCGCCGGCATCGACGAGCTGCGTGGCGAAGCTGGCCATCGCTGACCAGTGGGGTCCGAGCTTGACCGCGATCGGCACCTCCGTGGCCTCGGCCACCGACTCGACGAGGCGCAGCGTCTCCTGTTCGACCTGGCGGCCGCCGACCTCCGCGTCCGCGGCCACCCGGTAGACGTTCAACTCGATCGCGTCGGCGCCGGCCTCGGCCAGGAGCTTGGCGTACCGCACCCAGCCACCGGTGGTGAACCCGTTGATGCTCGCGATCACCGGGCCTCGCACGATCTGCTGTGCATCGCGGATCAGCTTGAGGTAGCGGACCGCGCCCTCGTTGTAGTGGTCGAGGTTGGGGACGTAGCCAGCCGGTGCCTCCGGGTTGGCGTCGCTCCCGTACGTCGAGTACCGCTCGACCTGGTCGGCGTCGTGGACCAGTTGCTCCTCGAACAGGCTCGGCAGGACCACCGCACCGACACCGGCAGCATCGAGCGCCTTGAGCGAGGCCAGGTCACCGGTGAACGGTCCCGCCGACGCCACGATCGGTGAGGCGAGCTCGAGCCCGAGGTAGCGGGTGGACAGATCGACCGGCCCGGTGTGCTCGAGGCCGCTGGGGATCACGTGCCCGGGCCCTGGCGGCGCGTCCTCACCGTCGCCGCCGTCGGCCATCGAGGGGCTGAACCGGTCCGACATCACGCGTCCTCCTGCTCGTCAGCCGCATCGAGCACGTCCACCTCACCGGGACGCGTCCGGGTCATCCCGGCCAGCTGTTCGTAGTACCGCCACCGTTCGTCCACGTCAGCCTGCGCGAGCTCGCGCAACCTCGCCGCCCGCTCGGGGTCGCTGCGTTCCAGGGACGCGTAGCGGCCCTCGGTCCGCAGGAAGGACTCCACCGGTTCGCTGGGGGCCTTGGAGTCGAGCCGCAGCGGCTGGCTGTCCTCGGCCTCGCCGGGGTGGAACCGCAGCAGCGGCCAGTACCCGGTCTTGACGGCCAGGTCCATCCGCGTCATCGAGTCGCGCATGTCCACGCCGTGGGCGATGCAGGTCGAGTAGGCCAGCAACAGCGACGGGCCGGGCCACGCCTCGGCCTCGCGCATGGCCTTGACGGTCTGCATCTCGTTGGCGCCGATCGCGATCCGGGCCACGTAGACGTGCCCGTACTGCATCGCCAGCGCCCCCAGGTCCTTCTTGGGCGTCGACTTCCCGGCGG
>SKNP01000122.1 GCA_007120485.1 Nitriliruptoraceae bacterium | reverse complement strand
GCCGGCGGCGCGCACGCCTGGCGCGGGATCATCGAGGAGTACCGGCACCGGATGCCGGTGTCGGACGACACGCAGATCGTCACCCTCCGGGAGGGTGGCACGCCGCTGATCCACTCCGAGCACCTCTCGGAGCTGACCGGTTGCGAGGTGCACGTCAAGTTCGACGGAGCCAACCCGACGGGGTCCTTCAAGGACCGCGGGATGACCATGGCGATCACCAAAGCCAAGGAGGCCGGCAACGAGGCGGTGATCTGCGCGTCGACGGGGAACACCTCCGCGTCGGCGGCCGCCTACGCCGCGAAGGCGGGGATGACCGCCGGGGTGGTGGTGCCAGCCGGCAAGATCGCGATGGGCAAGCTCGCCCAGGCGGTGGTACACGGTGCGCAGGTGATCCAGATCGACGGCAACTTCGACCAGGCGTTGACGATCTGCCGCGAGCTGGCGGAGACCGAACCGGTGGAGCTGGTCAACTCGGTCAACCCGTACCGGATCGACGGGCAGCGCAGCGCCGCGTGGGAGGTCGTCGACCACCTGGGTCGTGCGCCGGATGTGCACGTGATGCCGGTCGGCAACGCGGGCAACATCACCGCGTACTGGCGTGGCTACCGCGAGTACCGCGACGACGGGATCATCGATGCGCTGCCGGTGATGCGCGGGTACCAGGCCGCCGGCTCGGCGCCGATCGTGCAGGGCGCCAAGGTGGAGAAGCCGCAGACGATCGCGACGGCGATCCGGATCGGCAACCCGGCGTCGTGGTCACAGGCCCTGGCCGCCGCGGAGGAGTCCGACGGGTCGATCCGGGCGGTGACCGACGATCAGATCCTGCAGGCGTTCCGGCTGATCGCCCGGCACGGGGTGTTCGCGGAGATGGCGTCGGCCGCGTCGATCGCTGGACTGCTGCAGCTGCACGAGGACGGCGAGCTCGAGCCCGGGCAGACCGTGGTGTGCGTGCTCACCGGGCACGGGCTCAAGGACCCGGAGTGGGCGATGTCCGGTGTCGACGAGCCGGTGACGATCCCCGCCGACCTCGACGCCGCAGCGGAGGCGCTCGGGCTGCGCTGATGCGCTGGGCCTGCGTTGACGTGCTGGGCGCGGCGCTCGGCCTGCGCTGCGGGCTGCGTCTGCGCTGACGTGCTGGGTGAGGCGCTCGGGCTGCGCTGATGCGCTGCGTCAGGCCTCCTCGACGCCAGGGAGCTCGACGACCATGCGGACACCGACCCCGTCGTCGGGGAGCTCCGCGCGGGCGTCGCCGCCGTGCAGCCGTGCGAACTCCGCGACCAGGGCCAGGCCGACGCCGGTGCCGGGTTGGGGGTGGTCGCCGTCGACGCGGTAGAAGGGCTCGAAGGCGCGGGCACGCACGCTCTCGGGGATGCCGGGGCCGTGGTCGCGGACCACCAGGGTCAGCCCGCGGTCGGCGCGGGCGGTGACCGCCACCTCGACGGTGCCGGTCGGGGCGTACTTGGCGGCGTTGTCCAGCAGGTTGGTGAGGATCCGCTCGACCTGGACGCGATCGACGGCGACCGGCAGGGTCGCTGCGATGTCGAGCTCGGCGCGGTCGGCGACCGGGGAACGGGCGACGACGGCGCGGACCGGTGGGGTGGCGTCGAACCCCTCCCGCTCGATGGTCAGCGTGCCGCGGGCGAGACGGTCGACGTCCAGCAGGTCGCCGAGCAGGGTGCTCAGCCGCCCGGCGTGGTCGACCAGGGCGTCCTCGATGCGGGCCCGCTCCTCGTCGCCGACCGCCCCGCGCAGGCGCTGCAAGGTCCGGGCGAGCCCGTCGACCACGGTCAGCGGGGTGCGCAGCTCGTGGGAGACGGCGCTGAGGAAGGCGTTCTTGGTGCGGTCGAGCTCGCGGAGCTGGGTGGCGGCCTGGTGCTCCGCGGCCATGACGCGTTGGAGGGTCGCCTCGCGCTCCGCACGTTCGGTGATGTCGCGGAAGTAGACCGCCACGCCCCGGTCGGAGGGGTAGACGTTCAGTTCGAAGTAGGCGCGGAGTGGCTCGTACCAGTAGCCGTCGAGGTGGACGGTGGTGCCCTGCTCCGCCGCCCGATGCAGGGCGGCGTCGAACACGCCGTCCGACAGGGGCGGGAACCGGTCGAACAGCACGTGGCCGAGGAGCCGCTCGGACCGGGCGCGTAGGAACCGCTCCGCCCGCGGGTTGACGTAGGTGAAGCGCCAGTCCGCGTCGAGGGTCACGAACCCGTCGGTGATGCTCTCCAGGGTGTGGCTGAGCTGCCCGGCCAGGGCGGCGGTCTCCGCCTCGGTTTCCTTGCGGTCGGTGATGTCCTGGAACGCTCCGTTGATGCGGACGACGCGACCGGTCGCGTCCAGTTCCGGTTCGCCCCGGATGCGGACCCAGCGCTCGTTGTCGCGGTAGGTGGAGATGCGTGCCTCGAGGTCGAACGGTTGCATCTCGGTGCGGCAGGCCTCGAGGGCCGCGCGGACGCGCAGCCGGTCGTCGTGCTGGTAGCGCACCGACGCCTCGCCGAACAGCGGCTCCTCGTCGCCGGGGTACTCAAGCAGCGCGAACACCTCCGGCGACCAGTGGTTGCGGGGCGGGTCGGACTCGAGGTCGACGACCCAGCCGCCGACCTGGCCGATGTGGCTGGCGATGGTCAGCAGCCGTCGGTTGCGCTCGAGGTGCTGTTCCGCCTCCACGTGGTGGGTGACGTCGCGGGTGATGCCGTACACGCCGGTGATCTCGCCACCGTGGATGATGGGGATGTTGGTGATCTCGAGGTGCAGCAGACGGCCGTCGGGGTGGATGTGCCGGACCTGGTAGCGGCGTGAGCGGCCGGTGAGGGCGAGCGCGAACTCGGCCTCGGTACGGGCGCGGTCATCGGGGTGGATGAACGGCCGGTAGTGGCGACCGATCAGTTGGTCCTCGGGAAGCCCGAGGGCGGCGACCAGGGCGGGGTTGGCGGCGACGAACCGGCCGGAGGTGTCGAACTCGTACACCCCGTCCGGGTGGTCGTCGAACAGCGGTCGAAGCCGCGCGTCGTGTGTGCTCGGTCCGGGTTCGTCGCGT
>SKNP01000433.1 GCA_007120485.1 Nitriliruptoraceae bacterium | reverse complement strand
TCGAAGTGGACGTGCGGCGCGGACGGTGAGGCGTTGCCGGTGTAGCCGTTGTAGGCGACCAGTTCCCCGGCGACGACCTCGTTGCCGACCGCCGCGTGGTCATCGATCTCGTCGAGGTGGGCGTAGTAGTAGACGTTGCCGTCCTCACCGCGCAGGTACAGCCCGATGCCGCCGAGCCGGCTCTGGGAGTGGCGCTCGATCACCCCGTTGGTGAACGCGTACACCGGTTCACGCTGGCGGGCGAACACGTCGGTCCCGCGGTGCGAGCGGCCACCGCTACGCGGATGGCCCCAGGTGTCGCGGAACCGGAAGGTGCCGGGATCGAAGATGCAGCTGTAGATCCCGTCCTGGTCGCCGCGTTCGATCCGCTGCTGCCGGGAGGTCAGCGCCTCCAGCTCGTCCGCTTCCTCCGACGCGGTCTCGAACTCCTCCTGAAGCGCGGCCTCCTCCTCGGCCAGGACCGACTCCAGCTCCTCGAGCTCCTCCTGCCGCGCCTCGATCAGCTGCTCGGTGGTGTCCAGCTGCGTGCGTGCCGCCGTGGAACTCTCGACCCGCACCTGGTCGCGGCGTTGCAGCGAGGCCATCATGGCGACCTGCTCCACGGCCGCCTGCGGTCCCTCGGCGGCGAGCATCAGCTCCAGCTCGTGGACGCCGCCGCGCATGAACGCGGCACGGGCCCGGTCGACCAGCTGTTCCTCGGCCGCTTCGACGTCCTGCTCGAGCCTCCCCGCCATCCGGTCGAGTTCGTCGAGCTCGTCGCGGGTCACCTCGATGGCCGACCGGGTGGCCTCGACCCGGCCCACCGCATCGTCGAGCTCCCCCTCGAGGTCGTCGACGCGGTCCTCGAGGACCTCGAGGTCGTCGAGGGTCTGCGCCGAGACCGCCGCCGGGACGAGCAACACCGCCGCGATCAGCAGCCCAGCCAGAGCGAGCGGACGCCGGCGACGGGGGCCCTGCGGCCCCGCCACGGACGCGCGACGACCTCGCGACAAGAGACGGCTCCCCGGGGTGCGGCCAGACGTACGGCCGATGGCGTGCAGCGAACGGATCGTGCACCGCCGGTCTCCGCCGGCGCGCACAGCATGCCAAGCCCGCCGGGACCGGAGCAAGCGCATGACGGGCCGCAGGCGCCCCACGGCTACGCTCGAGGCGCCCACCGGAGCCACGCTTGGGAGTGACGCCATGACCGACGCGTCGGACGTCCCGCACCGGGGGGCACCGGGCGAGGACGCGACCAGCGGACGACCGCCCGCTGACGCGGACCCGCAGGGACCGGGCGAGGCCGGGACCAGCGAACGCGCCACGCCGACGCCCGACCCGCTCGCGCGCGAACGCGACCGCCCGTGGCTGATGCGCACCTACTCGGGCCACTCCTCCGCGCAGGCGTCCAACGAGCTGTACCGCTCCAACCTGGCCAAGGGCCAGACCGGCCTGTCGGTCGCCTTCGACCTGCCGACCCAGACCGGCTACGACCCGGACCACCCGCTGGCCGTCGGCGAGGTCGGCAAGGTCGGCGTGCCGGTGTCGTCGCTCGACGACATGCGCACGCTGTTCGACGGCATCCCGCTCGAGCAGATGAACACCTCGATGACGATCAACGCGACCGCGATGTGGCTGCTCGCGCTGTACATCGCCGTCGCGGAGGAGCAGGGCGGCGACACCTCGAAGCTCACCGGCACCACGCAGAACGACATCCTCAAGGAGTACCTCTCCCGCGGTACCTACGCGTTCCCGCCGCAACCGTCGATGCGGCTGACGACCGACGTGGTGGCCTACACCGTCGAGCACCTACCCAAGTGGAACCCGCTCAACGTCTGCAGCTACCACCTGCAGGAGGCCGGCGCGACCCCGGTGCAGGAGCTGGCGTTCGCGCTGGCCAACGCCATCGCCGTGCTCGACGCCGTGCGCGACCGCGGCCAGGTCGCCCCCGAGGACTTCGGCAAGGTCGTCGGGCGGATCTCGTTCTTCGTCAACGCCGGCATCCGGTTCGTGGAGGAGGTCGCCAAGCTCCGCGCCTTCGTGGAGCTGTGGGACCGCATCTGCACCGACCGCTACGGCGTCACCGACCCCAAGCTCAAGCGGTTCCGCTACGGCGTGCAGGTCAACTCGCTGGGGCTCACCGAGCAGCAGCCCGAGAACAACATCACCCGCATCATGATCGAGCTGCTCGGCGTCACCCTCTCCCGTGACGCCCGAGCCCGCGCGATCCAGCTGCCCGCCTGGAACGAGGCGCTCGGTCTGCCGCGCCCCTGGGATCAGCAGCTGTCGCTACGGATGCAGCAGATCCTGGCCTACGAGACCGACCTGCTCGAGCACGGCGACCTGTTCGCCGGCAGTCAGGTCATGGACGCCGAGGTGACACGGCTGGTCGAGGATGCGTCCTCCCTGCTCGATCAGGTCCTCGCCCGGGGTGGTGCGATGGATGCGGTGGCGTTCATGAAGTCCGAACTGGTGGGTTCGAACGCCCAGCGCCTGCGCCGGATCGAGTCCGGGGAGCAGACCGTGGTCGGGGTCAACGCGTTCACCACCGCGGAACCGTCACCGCTGTTGGACGACCAGGGCGGGATCCTCACCGTCGACGAGGCCGCGGAGGCCGAGCAGCTGGCCCGCCTGGAGGCGTGGCGGACCCACCGCGACGACGACGCCGTGGCGACGGCCCTCGAGGAACTGCGCCGGGTGGCCGCCACCGACGACAACCTCATGCCGGCGTCGGTCGCGTGCGCTCGGGCCGGGGCGACCACCGGCGAGTGGTCACAGGCCCTGCGGGAGGTGTTCGGCGAGTACCGCGGGCCGACCGGGGTCGGCGACCACGCGGCCGGCGGTGGCGGTGCGGTGTCCTCGCAGCTGGAGACGGCCCGGGGACGCATCCGGGCGGTGGAGGAACGGCTCGGCCGACGCTTGAAGGTGCTGGTCGGCAAGCCCGGGCTGGACGGGCACTCCAACGGCGCCGAGCAGGTGGCGATCCGCTGCCGCGACCTGGGCATGGAGGTCGTCTACGAGGGCATCCGCCTCACCCCCGACCAGTTGGT
>SKNP01000398.1 GCA_007120485.1 Nitriliruptoraceae bacterium | reverse complement strand
TCATCGAGCGGGACCGTCACGACCATCCCTACGGACCATCGGCCCAGGGCCGGAGGACTGTAGGCCGACCGCGATGTTCAGGCACGTGCGCACGAGGGTTGCCGAGCCTGAGACACGCGACAGCGGGTGAGCCCCTGCGCTGACGCGGAGCGGTCAGTACGGCGGTGTGAGGTCCGCGACCATCGGGAAGTGCTTGGTGTTGCGGGTCCAGAGCTCCGCGTCATGGAGTTCGGCGGTGGCCGCGATGATGAAGTCGACGGGGTCGACCCCGGGGTGCGATCGCAGGTAGCGGTTGGCCAAGCGCCCCGCCCGTTCCGCGATCGCGTCGTCGACGGGGATCCAGTCGAGCGCTGAGAGCAGTCGACGGGTCGCCTCCTCCTCCTCGTCCTGGCGCAGCCCAGCCAACACCTCGACCTTCGTGACCGTCGAGGACGCCAAGCGAGCACCGTTGAGCGTCGCTCCGGTCAGTGCCCGGCGAGCTGCGTCGTCACCTCGAAGATGGTCGATGAGTACCGAGGTGTCGACGAGGATCGTCATACGTCGGCGAGACGTCGCGACATCCCCCGTCGGAGGTCGTCGACGTACGTCGCTCCGTCGTCGGCTCGGTCCTTCCACGCACCGAAGCTGGCGTCGAGCACCGCGAGCAGTTCAGCGTGATCCGCGGTCCCGTAGGACCGCTCGACGGCCCGGCGGATCAACTCGGCGAGACCGAGCCCACTGCGTGCGGACTCGCTCCGCAGCCGCTCGTACTGCGCGTCCGTCAGGGTGATCTGGGTCCGGTGGCTCATGATGGAAGCTTACATCACCTCCGAGACGTGGTCGGGGCGGGCCCGAGCGGTGCTCAGCGCAGGCTGAGCGCCGCCAACGCCGCGTTGACGATCGACCCGGGCAGCAGGTCGTGTAGCTCGTACAGCTCGTGGATCGTGCCCGACTGGCCGAACTCGTCGACGCCGAGCGGTACGGCCGGCACCCCCAGCGCCGAGCCGATCCAGCTGAGCGCATGCGACGACGCGTCGTGGACGGTGACCACCGGTGCCCGGTCCGGGAAGCACGCCCGCAGTGCGCCGGGGATCGACGGCGAGGTGGCGGTGCGAACCCCTTGGCGCAGGGTCCGCTGCCACGCGTCGTAGAGCCGGCCCGGGGAGGTGAGGTCGACCACGTGCGCGGCGACACCTTCGGCCGCCAGCTCCTGCGCGGCCTGCAGCACCTCCGGCATGACCGCACCGCAGGCGGCCAGGTTGACCACCGGGGCGTCCTCGGAGGTGGCCAGCTCGGAGGCGTCGTGGAGCCGGTAGCCGCCCGCCAGCACCTGGCGGCGCAGCACCGCGTCGCCCAACCGCTGACGCGCTGCCTCGAACGGTGCCTGGTCCAGGGGTCGGGTGCTCAAGCGTAGGTAGAACCCGCCGCCCTCAGCCGGCGCCGCCGTGGTCGTCGCCGGCGCACCTGCAGCGATGTGGCCGAGCGCGTCGCACAGCAGCCAGTCCAGGGCCGCCGCGTAGGTCGGCTCGATGAAGGTGACCTGCGGCAGCTCCATCCCGATGGAGGCGGTGATCGACGACTGGTGGGCACCGCCTTCCGGCGCCAGGGTCACCCCGGACGGCGTGCCGGCGACCACGAACCGCGCCCCGTTGTAGGCGGAGTGGATGAACGCATCCAACCCGCGCGCGACGAACGGGTCGTACAGCGTGCCGACCGGCAGCAGCGGCTGGGCGGAGAGGTCCCACGACAGCCCGAGCTGACCGAGCAGCAGGAACAGGTTCATCTCGCTGATGCCGAGCTCGAGGTGCTGGCCGTCGGGCCCTTCGCTCCAGCTCAGCAGCGGGTCCTCGTCCCAGGCCCGCTGCTCGGTCGGGGAGAACACCCCGACCCGGTTGATGAACCCGGCCAGGTTCGTGGAGGTCGCCACGTCCGGCGCGGTGGTCACCAGGTACGGCGCGACCCCCTCGTCACGCGAGAGGTTGACCATGACCCGGCCGAGCGCCTCCTGCGAGGACATCGCCCGGCTGGTGCCCACCCCGGAGGAGGCCGGCACGGTGATCTCCAGCGCATCGACCGGGTCGGGCCGGCGCAGCAGCTCCGCGCGCTTCGCCGCCAGGATCCCCGCGTCGGAGGCCGGATCCAGCCGATCCCACTCGTCCGCTTCGGTGAGCCCCATCTGCTCGCGCAGCGTCTCGATCTGCTCGCCGGTGAGCATCGACGCGTGGTTGCGGGGGAACCCCGCGATCGGCAGCCCCCAGCCCTTGATGGTGTAGGCGAACAGCACGCTCGGCCGGTCGGTCACCTCGTCGCAGGCGGCCAGGGCTTCGAGCACCACGTCCAGGTCGTGCCCGCCGAGGTCGGTGACCAGCGGCCGCAGCTCCGCGTCGCTGACCCCTTCGATCAGCCCCGCCACCTCGTCGGGTGCGCCGTCCAGGAACCGCTTGCGCAGCTCGTCCTGCGGGACGGCGAACAGCGACTGGTAGTGCGGGTTGGGCATCGCGTCGATCCAGTGACGCAGCGCTTCGCCGCCCGGTTCCGCGAACGCCGCCTGGAGCTTGCGGCCGTACTTGGCCTCGACGACGTGCCAGCCGGATGCCTCGAACTGCTGGGACCACTGCTTGATGCGCACGCCGGGGATGACCCGGTCCAGCGACTGCCGGTTGAAGTCGACGACCCAGGTGACGTCGCCGAGCCCCTCGGTGGCCGGGTCGGCGATCGCCTCCCAGACGTTGCCCTCGTCGAGCTCCGCGTCGCCCATCAGGGCGATGAACCGGGAGCGTTCCCGCTCGCCGAAGTGCGCGTCGACGTAGCGGCGGGTCGCCGCGGCGAACAGCGGTGCCGCCGCTCCCAGCCCGACCGAGCCGGTGGAGAAGTCGACGCCGTCGGGGTCCTTGGTGCGCGACGGGTAGGACTGCAGGCCGCCGAGCGCGCGCAGTTGGGTGAGGTAGCTGCGGTCGAGGTTGCCCAACAGGTACTGGATCGCGTGGAACGCCGGCGAGGCGTGCGGCTTGACGCTGACCCGGTCACCGGTGTTGAGGTGCGAGAACCACAGC
>SKNP01000368.1 GCA_007120485.1 Nitriliruptoraceae bacterium | reverse complement strand
GGACGTGATCGATCTGCACGGTCGCCTGGACGCGGTCGTGTGCCTCGACTGCGGTGATCGACGGCCCCGGCTGGAGGTCGCCCTGCGCTTGGACGTGGTCAACCCGGGCTTCCGTGACCTGGTCGACCGGAGCGGGGACCGGCCCGACGGGGACGTCGTGCTCACCGACGACCAGGTCGCGGACTTCGAGGTCGTCGCCTGCCGTCGCTGTGGCGGGGTGTTGAAGCCGGACGTGGTGTTCTTCGGTGAACACGTCCCCCGCGAGCGGTTCCGACGGTCGCTGGCACTGCTCGAGCGGTCGCGGAGCCTGCTGGTGCTCGGTTCGTCGCTGATGGTCGGCTCCGGGTACCGGTTCGTGACCGCGGCGCGACGGCGAGGCTTCGCCGTGGCGATCGTCAGCCAGGGCGTGACCCGTGGTGACGGGGCCGCTCAGTTCCGGTCGTTCAGCGACGTGGCGGACGTGCTCGAGCACCTGACCGCCCACCTCGGCGGTGCTCGGCCACACCAACCGGTGAGCCGCGAGGTTGTGGGTCCCACGACCACCAGGCGTTGACCCCCCGGTGTCGGCCGTCGTAGCGTCGCAGCGGCCGGGGCACGGCAGCCGGCGCAGCGGCTGGCGCGAGCGGCGCGGCAGGGACGGCCGCCAGCGGTGGGAGGTCGGCATGGGAGCACATCGGGTCATCGAGCGGGACGTCGCCACCGATCGGGTGCGGCTCCGTGTCCGCGAGACCGAGGGTGGGCAGCGACCGTTGGTGCTGGTGCACGGCAACTGCTCGTCGTCGGCGTTCTTCGACCGACTGCTCGCCAGCCTGCCTGACGAGGTGCACGGCATCGCGCTGGATCTGCGCGGGTTCGGTGACACCGAGCCGGCCCTGATCGACGCGACCCGCGGCCTGGGCGACCACGCCGACGACCTGCTCGCCCTACTCGACGCGGAAGGGCTGGGGCGGCCGCCCATGTTGGCGCACTCGGCCGGTGGCGGCGTCGTGATGCAACTGGCCGTCGAGCACCCCGACCGTGTCGGGCCGCTGGTCCTCGAAGCACCGCTGTCACCCTACGGCTTCGGTGGCACGAAGGACCTCGACGGGACGCCGTGCTACGACGACCACGCGGGGTCGGGCGGGGGGACCGCCAACCCCGACTTCGTCGCCGGCCTCGCGGCCGGGGACCGCTCCGGGGACGACGCGGCGGCACCGCGCAACGTCCTGCGCGCCTTCTACGTCGCCGAGGGCTACCACTTCGAGGACGAGGAGCACCTGCTCGACTCGATGCTGACGACCCGTACCGGCGACGCTCACTACCCGGGGAACGCCGAACCGAGCCCGAACTGGCCGGGCACCGCCCCGGGCGGGACCGGGATGAACAACGCGATGTCGCCGAGGTGGTACGACACCAGCGGGTTCGCGCAGCTGGGCGCCGCAGGTCCGTCGGTGCGATGGGTCCGCGGAACGGACGATCGGATCGTGTCGGACACCTCGATGCTGGACATCGGGCACCTCGGGGCGATCGGGGCGGTGCCGGGGTGGCCGGGCCACGAGGTGTTCCCACCGCAGCCGATGGTCAGCCAGACGCGGGCGGTGCTCGAGCGGTTCGCGGCCAACGGTGGCCGCTGCAGCGAGACCGCGCTGGAGGGCATCGGCCACAGCCCGCACCTGGAGGCGCCGGACGCGGTGCTCGAGCTGGTCCTGGCCGCGGTGCGCGAGGAGCCGCTCGATCGCTGAACGGCCCGGCGGTCGCCCGGTCGGCCGCTCGGCCAGAGCCGGCTGACTGGACGTGTGCGCCCGGTGCGCTATCGTGTGCACCACGAGCCGGTGACCGCTGGCTCGGAACACGCGTCGCTCCCCGGCCACACGGCCGCGGTGTCGACAACGGAACACCTGGCCGGCGCCTCGTCGCCGGCGGTTGCTCGTTCGCGTGTTCACCACACGCGAACGACGCATGGACGTGGCCCCTACGAGGCTGCGTCGGTGTCGCGCGTGCTCGTGGCGGAACCCCGCCGCGACCTCGACGCCCACCACACACGGTGGGTCCATGGAGCACCACGTGACCACCTCATTCGCCGACCTCGGCGTTCCGAACGACCTCGTCGACAAGCTCGACCAGCTGGGGATGACCTCAGCCTTCGCCGTCCAGGAGCTCACGCTCGCCGACGCGATCGCCGGCCGCGACATCTGCGGCAAGGCACCGACCGGCTCGGGCAAGACCCTGGCGTTCGCCATCCCCACGGTGCTCGGCACCGCCCGTGCGGATGCCAAGCGCCCCAAGGCGCTGATCCTCGTCCCGACCCGCGAGCTCGCCTCGCAGGTCCTCAAGGTGCTGCAGCCGCTGGCCAAGACCCGCGGCCGGCGCGTTGCCACCGTCTACGGCGGCACCAACATCCGTCGCGACCAGGAGCGTCTGCGCAGCGGCGTCGACATCCTGGTCGCCACCCCCGGGCGGCTCGCCGACCTCGTCCAGCGTGGCGACTGCCGCCTCGACGCGGTCTCCCTCGTCGTGATCGACGAGGCGGACCGGATGGCTGACATGGGCTTCCTGCCCGAGGTCAAGAAGCTGCTCGACCGCACCCGCGACGACCGGCAGACCCTGCTGTTCTCCGCCACCCTCGACGGTGATGTGGACGTGCTGATCCGTCGCTACCAGAAGAACCCGGCCCGCCACGCCGTGGCGGACGACCCGGACGCGCACATCGATGTGCGACACGTCTTCTGGCCGGCGGAGCGCGATCAGCGCCGCAAGTTGACCGGCGACATCGTGCGACGGGTCGGCCCGGCGATCGTGTTCACCCGCACCAAGCACGGTGCCGACCGGCTGGCCCGCCAGCTGGCCACCGACGGCATCCGGACCGCCGCCATCCACGGCAACCGCAGCCAGAACCAGCGCGAACGCGCTCTGGCCGAGTTCCGGGGGGGCAAGGTCACGACGCTGGTCGCGACCGACGTCGCCGCGCGCGGCATCCACGTCGACGACGTCGGTGTGGTCGTCCACTACGACATGCCGGGTTCCGACAAGGACTACGTCCACCGCTCCGGCCGCACCGGACGGGCGGGGGCGACCGGGCTGGTCGTCTCGCTGGTCGAGGAAGCGCAGCACCCGGATACCGCGCAGCTGCAGCGCTCGCTCGACCTGCCGCCGGGGTTGCACGCGATCGACCTGGACGTGCTGGACGGCGAGGAGTTCCCCGACCCCGAGCTCTCGCTCGCGAGCCGAGGCGGCGGCAACCGGCCGAACCAGCAGCAGCGCCGCCCGCGCGGCGGCGGTGGCGGCGGTAACCGCGGTGGCGGCGGCCAGCGCAGCGGGAACCGGGCCGGCAAGGGTCGTGGTGGTGCTGGCAACGGACACAGCGCACGCGCCGGCGGCGGTCAGGGCAAGGGCAGCGCGAACGGCCAGCAGCGCGGCGGCGGTGGCAGCAAGGCCGGTCGCAGCAGCGCAGGTGCACCTCGCGGTGGCGCTCGCACCCGCCGCAGCTGACCCACCTGAAGGGGTGGTCCGCTCCGGCGGTCACCCTTCCCAGGTCGGGGTCCGGGAGCTACGGTTCCCGGCCCCACCTGGGACGCTCGCCACCTCGGACGGAAGGGAGCTCACGTGATCGGCATGGAGTTCCTCTCCCGCACGCTGCAGGCGTCGGGGCTGGCGGTCACCGAGCATCCCGAGCTGTCGACGGTGTCGTTCACCCACGAGGGTGAGCAGCGCAGCTGGGAGGTGTTCTGTCGGGCTCGCCATCCCGTCCCACAGGTGATGGTGTACTCGCTCCACCCCTGGATCGTTCCGGCGGATCGCCGGCTGGCCATGATGGAGCTGCTGACCCGGGCCAACTACGGCCTGGTCATCGGCAACTTCGAACTGGACCCCGACGACGGTGAGTTGCGGTTCAAGACCAGCATCGATTTCGGCAGTGACCGGCTGAGCGGCGAGGTGCTGGCGCGACTGATCCAGCACAACGTCGACGCCTTCGAGCAGTACCTGCCGGCCGTGGAAGCGGTGATCGCCGGCGGCGACGATCTCCTGCGGCTGCTCGAGCAGGTCGAGTCGAGCGCCCCGGACGCGGGGTGGGGCATACCCGACGACCTCGACGACCTCGACCTGGACCGGATCGACGACGAGGTGGATCCAGGCGAGCAGGACGCCATCCGCTGAGTGGCCACCCGTCCGGTCAGACGATCGCGTCCGGTTCGACGGTCGCGTGCGGTGCGACGGTCGCGTGCGGTTCGACGGTCGCGTGCGGTCAGACGATCGACAGGTCGCACCGGGAGACGAACTCGTGGAGGGCGATGCGTCCGGCGAGCGAGTTGCCGGAGGGGTCCAGCGGCGGCGACCACACGCACAGGCCCATGCGTCGGGGGACGACGCCGATGATCCCACCGGCGACCCCGCTCTTGCACGGTAGCCCGACCTGGAAGGCGAACTCGCCGGCCGCGTCGTAGGTGCCGCAGGTGAACATGATCGCCGCCGCCCGCTTGGCCAGCGCCGGCGACAGGATCCGTTCACCGGTGCGCGGTTCGACGCCGCCGTTGCCGAGGAACCGGGTCGCCCGCGCGAGCTGACGCGTCGTCATCGAGATCGCGCAGGCGTGGGTGTAGTCGGCCAGCACGTCGTCGACGTCGTGGGTGAGGTTGCCGAACGACGCCATGAGGTTGGCCATCGCGCGGTTGCGGTGCGCCGCGCCCTGCTCGGAGCGCAACACGTCCTCGTCGAGTTCCAACGGCTCGCCGGCGAGCAACTCCAACAGGTCGAGGGTGGCCTGCTGGGCGTCGTCGCAGTGGTCGAGGAGGACGTCGTCGACGATCAGGGCGCCGGCGTTGATCATCGGGTTGCGGGGCACCCCGCTCTCGCGTTCGAGCTGGACCAGCGAGTTGAACGGGTCACCGGAGGGCTCCCGGCCGACGCGTGACCACAGCTCGTTGGCGACGCCGTCGGCCTGGTCGACCTTCTGCAGCGCCAGCACCAGCGAGAACACCTTGGAGATGCTCTGGATCGGGAAGGGCTCGTCCACCTCACCGGTGGCGTGCTCGGTGCCGTCGAGGTCCACGGCCGCCATCCCGAACCGGTCCGCATCGGCGCTGGCGAGCGCCGGGATGTAGTCGGCGACCTCCCCGTCGGCGGCGTGGGGACGGGCCACCTCGGCGACCTCGGCGAGGACGCGGTCGAGGTCGGACACGGACGGGTCGGGTACGGGCACGGGTGGTCGCTCCTGGTGGCAGACCACCATCCTGCCGGTCACAGGACCGCGGTGGAACCGCTGGCCCTGGCCGACCGTCCGGCCGGTGGCGCGCAGCGGCCGGAACCTGGCCGACCGTTCGGCCGTGGACCTACCCTCAGCGGCGGCAGCGCCGACGCGGAGCGCCACGATGACGGACCTGCGGGCCACCGGGTTCCACCCCGGCCACGGCGACGTGGACATCGAGGTGGCGCTCGCCGAGGAACGGGCGAGGAACCTCGGCAAGGCGGGCGCGTCGCTCGATGCGGCGGTGCAGGCCTACCGTGACGCGGTCCGTGCCGGCCGGTCGGCCGCGGAGGTCGAGGAGCGGCTCTCCTCGGTGGTGCACTGGCTGTACCGGCTCCGGCTGCAGCGTGAGTGTTCGGGTGCCCGGACCGAGAACCTGGGCGCGATCCAACGCGCCTACGACGTGCCGGACGAGGCGGTGCGTCGGCTCTGACCGGTCGCATCGCGACGGAGCCGTAGCGCGACCCAGCCGGCGGTCAGCGCCATCGCGATCGCCAGGATCATCGCGAGCCGCGGGCCGATCAGATCGGCGACGGCCCCGTCGATCGCCGCCGCGACCGGCCGGTTGCCGAGGAACGCGACCGTCCACAGCGCCATCACGCGGCCGCGTAGCTCGTCCGGCGTCCGACGTTGCAGGACGGTCGTCAGCCCGGCCACGCCGAGCACGAAGCCGACACCGGTCACGGCGAACCCGGCGATCGCCACGCCGGCGACCGGGGCCGCGGCGACCGTGGTCAACCCGAGCGCCAGGATGCCCGCGGCCCCCGCGGCGATCGACAGGGTGTCGGTGGCCCGTTGGAGCCGGCCGAACCACAGTGCCGCGATCGAGGCGGCGATCCCGAAGCTGCTGACCATCGTGGCGACCAGGGTGTCGCCGCCGTCGAGTTCCGCGGCCAGCGGTGGCGCCAGGGTGATCATCGGGTCGGCGGCGAATCCCAGCGCGCCCACGCCGAGCAGCACCATCCACAGCGCTGGGGTCCGTCGGACGAAGGCCAGCCCGGCCCGCACCGACCGGTCCCCGCTGCCGCGGGGACTCGGCCGGGTCCGGATGACCAGCAACGCCACGATCAGCACGACGAAGCTGGCCGCGTTGACGACGAAGGCGGTCTCCGCGCCCACGGTGGCCAACAGCAGCCCGGAGGTGGCCGGCCCGAGCGCCCGGCCGATGTTGAACGTGGAGGACGTCAGCCCGATCGCTCCTTCGAGGTCCTGGTCCTCCACGAGCGCCGGGACGAGGGCGTTGAGCGTCGGTGCCGCCACCGCCTGCCCCAGCCCGATCCCGAACGCGGCCGCGAGCACGGGCCACGGGCCACCGAGCCCGTCGATGCCCAGCACGGCCGCCGCCACCGCGATGGTGGCCGCGGCGGTGGCGGCGAACGCCTGCGACGCGAGCAGGAGTCGGCGGCGGTCGACCCGGTCGGAGATGGCTCCGGCGAGGGGCGAGAGCAGGACCAGGGGTAGGAACTGTGCCACCGAGACCATGCCGACGAGCAGCGCCGAACCGGACAGCTCGAACACCACGATCGCGGCGGTGACGTTGAACAGCCAGTTGCCGCTGTTGGACGTCACGTTGCCCCAGAACCAGGGGCCGAACGTCCGGTCGGTGAGCAGCTGCCAGCTCGAGCGGGGCGCGGCGGCAGGGCTGGGAGCGGGGGGAGAGGTCACGGCCTTCGAAGGTAGCGCTCGACGCCGGGGGCCTCGATGCCTCGGTCGGCGGCTGGTCGTCTAGGTTCGGTGGACGCGTGGCGCGGCCACCTCGACCGGGGCGTGCGGACAGCGGCGTCGAGGAGCGGGACGTCCAGCGGGAACGGCGGCTCCGGGAACGGCCGAGCCACGACCTCGACGACGGGAGGCGGCCGATGACCACGGTCGAGCCGTGGGACACGATCGCGGTGCCTGTCCGCGTGGAGTCCGAGGTGACCCGGTCACGGTTCATCGCGGACCTGCTCCCCGTGCGTGACCGGGAGGAGGTCGACGCCGCGGTCGAGGCGGCCCGCCGCACGTACCACGATGCACGTCACCACTGCTCGGCCTCGGTGCTCGGCGTGGATGGACGCCTGACGCGCTCGAACGACGACGGCGAGCCGGCCGGCACCGCCGGTGCGCCGATGCTCGCGGTGCTCACCGGTGAGCAGCTCACCGACGTCGTCACCGTCGTCACCCGCTACTTCGGCGGCACCCTGCTCGGCGCCGGGGGACTGGTCCGCGCGTACGGCGGCGCGGTCAGCGCGGCGGTCGATCGAGCCGAACGGGTCCGGCGGCGCTGGACGCGCGTGGTGACCATCCGGGTCGGACACGCCGATGCCGGCCAACTCGAGCATCGGCTGCGTGGCTGGGCGCGTGATCACACGGCCTCGGTGCGGCCCGGCCGGTACGGCGACCACGGCGTCGAACTCGACGTCATCGTCGCGGTCGAGCAGGCCGACGAGGTGGCCGCACTGCTCGCGCCGCTCGGCGTCGACCACGAGGTGTCGACCTCCGAGCCCGCGGTCCGCGACCTGCGAGCCTGAGGGTGTGGCGGCAGGTGTGGCCGCGTCCTGACGGGCGGGTGCTTGCGCTCGCTCCGGACCCGGGCGGCGTACCTTCTCCCCTGGGACTCGCCCGACCGTCGGGCCCTCGACACGGCCGCGGCCTGGCCGACTGGGAGGCGTCAGCGTGGATCACGGTGACCCACCACCAGCCGCCCTACTCGGTGACCGCTACGCGCTGCGGACCAAGCTCGGCGTCGGTGGGGCTGGGGTGGTCTGGCGCGCCGACGATCTCGTGCTCGACCGCACGGTCGCGGTCAAGCTGCTGCATCCCGAGGTGGCGCAGGACCCGAGGACGCGGGCCCGGTTCCTCAGCGAGGCGTCCAGCGCGGCGAAGCTGACCCACCCCAACGTGGTCGTGGTCTACGACATCGGCCGTGATGACGGCCGTGATTACCTCGTCATGGAGCACGTCGACGGGTTACCGCTGGACCGGCTGTTGAACGGTCAGCCCTTCGGCAGCGATGCCGTGGCCACGCTCGGTCGCCAGTTGGCCAGCGCCCTGGGTGCCGCGCACGCCAACCGACTGGTCCACCGCGACGTCAAGCCAGCCAACGTGGTGGTGACCGTCGATGGTGCGGCGAAGATCGCCGACTTCGGTATCGCGCAGGCGCTCGGGGACGCCGCCGCCCGGTTGACCACCCCAGGCCAGGTGATGGGGACCGCGCGCTACCTCGCCCCCGAACAGCTGCGGGATGCCCCGGTCGATGCCCGATCCGACGTCTACGCGTTGGGGTTGGTGCTCCACGAGGCCCTGACGGGTGCGCCGCCGTTCGGGACCGGGACGGCCGTGGAGATCGCGATGCGCCGGCTCGCGGATGAACCGCGTCGGGTCGACGAGCTGATCCCGACGGTCCCCGCAGCGCTCGTGGAGGCGATCGCCACCGCGACCCGGATCGAACCCGATGAGCGGTTCGCCGACGGGGACCGGTTCGCGGCCGCACTCGCACCGCTGGCGCCCCTCAACGACGGGCCGGCGCTGGCTCGCCTCGTCCGGGACGCACGATCGGGGGCCGAGGACACCACGCGAGCTCGCGAGGACCTTCCCACCACCGAACAGCCCACCGCCGCCATGGCCGGGGCCCTGGCGGGCCGTGCAGGTGACGGTGTGCGGACCGAACCGGGTGAGGATCGCAGCGCCGCGGCTGCAAGCGACGATGTCGGATCGACCCGTGATCTGCCGGCGGGCGTGGCCGACGGCGCGGCCGCTGTCGGTCCACCTGCGGCCGCGCTGGGCCGGGGACGTCGCCGACGCTGGCCCCTCGTCGGCGGGGGAGGTCTCGCGTTCGTCGCCGTCGCGGTCGGGGTCGCGGTCGTGCTGGGCCCCCTCGACGACGCGGACCCGGGGGCGCCGGAGTCCGCCGGCACGGCACCGCCGGCCGAGGAGGTCGACGAAGAGCCGGACGAGGAGGGCGAGCCACAGGTGTTGACCGGGGTCGCCGCCGGAGCCCACGATCCGTTCGGGTCGGGGGAGGAGCACGACGATCGGGCGGGGGAGGCCATTGACGGGGACACCGACACGGGCTGGCGGACCTCGCAGTACCGCGGCGATCCGGCCTTCGGGGGCCTCAAGCCCGGGGTCGGGGTCTGGGTGGAGCTCGAGGACGCGGCGGCGATCACGGAGGTGACGGTGCGGACCCCCACGCCGGGAGCGTCCTTCACGGTGTACGTCGGCGACGGACCGCCCGACGGTGGGGCCGACCCGGACGACTGGGGGCAGCCGATCGGCGAGGTGTCCGACGCCGGCGCGGAGGAGGTGATCGTGGCCGACGAGTCCGTCGACGGTGCTGCGGTGCTCGTCTGGTTGACCTCCTTGCCGGACGACGGCGGGCGGTTCCGAGCGTTCATCTCCGACGTGGAGGTAGCAGGACGCTGATCGAGCCGCGTCGAACCCCTGGGTGAGCCGCGTGACCGGTCCCGGTCGGGCGCCGCTGACGACCCCAGGTTGGACGGCGTGGCCGGCTCCCCGGCCCCCTGGCCCCGGTTGGGCGGCGCCACCGACCTCCGGCCCCCCGGTCGACCGTCGGTAGGCGGCGCCGCGGCTTGGTCACCTGCCCGCGATACTGGGCACCCGCTCCCACTTCGATGCGAGGTCGTTGACGATGGCCATCTCCCACCTGCTCGCCGCCGCCGGTGGCGCCTCCGCGGCGCTGTTGACCGACCGGGTCCGCAAGAGCGGGGTCGCCTCGACCGCTCGGTTGGCGGGTTCCACGCTGGCCGGTCCGGGTGCCGCCGCGTGGATCACCGACTTCCTCAACGCGGCGTACTACGCGAAGCCGGCCGAGCAGCGCGACCTCGACGACCTGCGGCTCGCGTTCGCGATCATGACCACCTACTGGCATGAGCAGGGGACGCGACGGCTCGGAGCCCGCGACGTGCTCCGCTTCCACGACGCCTTCGGCACGGCCCGACTGCGGGGCACCGGCGGTCGGACCGGGACCCTCGACACCGACGCGCTGCTGGCCGGCGCGGACCGGCTGTTCGGCTCCTGGTTCTCGTCGGGTGCGGCCAGCACCGATCGTCGCGGCTGGGGCATCGTGTTCCGTGACGAGCAGGCGAAGGCGGCACATGATCCGGAGATCCGGCTGCGTCGGGCCCAGGTCGGCGCCCTCACCCCGCCGCGACGGCCCGAGTCCGAGCAGGTCTGGCACACCTACCCGCCGGTGGAGCTCCCCGACGTCGGGGGGACGCTGGCGGCGCTGCTCGCCGTCGACCAGTGGCCGGAGTACGCCAGCGAGCTGGGGCGGTTCACGCCGCTGCGCCGGACCGGGCTGGACGGCCAGACCTTCGAGATCGAGGTGGTCGGGTTCCCGAGCGCCCGGACCCCGATCTTCACACGTGCCTACGTGACCGTGCAGGACCTGGTGACCGAGGACGATCCCGCCGCACGTGACGCGTGGGTCGAGAGCGTCCGTCGCGGCTTCGCGGCCCGACCCCATGAACCGTCCCCGATCCCCGACGACGCCGAGGTCCACGCCGCGTTCGACCTCGTCTGCCACGAGGGGCACTTCATGGGGGACGCGAAGAACCGCCTGGTCGTCTACTCGCACCAGGGCACGTCCTACGTGCGCGCCGCCGGTACCTGGGATCCGATGCCCTGGCACCTCGCGGAGCTGTACGACCAGGTCGGTCGTTGGTCGCAGCACGCGTTCTGGGGGATGGCCGGCCCCGATCAGTCCATGCTGCACCAGTTGGCCGAGCGTGTCCGCCGCCAGGAGGCCGCGTGAGCGGGACAGAACGCGTCGACGCGGTCGTCATCGGCTCCGGCCCCAACGGGCTGGCGGCGGCGCTACGACTGGCCCGCGCTGGCCGGGATGTGGCGGTGCTCGAGGCGCAACCGCGGATCGGGGGTGCGGTCGTCAGCCAGGAGCTGACCCTGCCCGGGTTCACCTCCGACACGTTCAGCGCGGTGCACCCGGCGGCTGCGGCGTCGCCGGTGCTGTCCCGGCTGCCGTTGGCCGAGCACGGGATGGAGTGGGTCCACCCGGAGATCGCGATGGCGCACCCGATGCCCGACGGCCGCGCGGGCGCCCTCTACCAGGACCTCGAGGCCACCGCCGCGTCGCTCGACGAGCTGCACCCCGGTGAT
>SKNP01000271.1 GCA_007120485.1 Nitriliruptoraceae bacterium | reverse complement strand
TCCAGCCCCTGGCCCCAGGCGAGGCTCGCCGTGGCAGCGAGCAGGCCGGTCGCGATCAGTCCGGTGGTCAGGAGGGTGCGTGCTCGGGGCGTGTGCATGGTCCGGGTTCCCCTGTCGAGGTCGCGTGGGTCTCACCCGTGGTTGTCCCACGCGGCCCGCACGGTTCGCGGCGCGCGACCGCCGGACACCGACCGCCGAGCGCCCGAGGTCGACGTCGCGGTGGCGGCCGGGTCGATGCCGGTCAGTCGGGCTCGACCTCGAGGCTGCGGACCATCGTCTCCAGCACCTCGCGCCGGTCGTCGAGCGTCTGCGCGTCGTCGGCCTGGCTCGAGGCGATCAGCGTGTCGCCGTCGAGGTCGACGAGGTAGCGCTCCATGACCGCCCCGTCGGGCAGCATCGCCTCGCCGGTGCTCTCCAACCGCTGGCGGACGGTGCGGCGATCGGTGCCCTCGAGCTCCTCGCGCTCCTGTTCGACCAGACCCAGCTCGTCACCCAGGAACCCGTCCAGCTGCGCCGGTTCGATCGCGATCTCCAGCGTGGCGAGCGGCGCACCCCCGATCGCCGCATCGACGTCGAACCCGTCCTCGCCGAAGAACCGGCAAGCACCCGGCTCGTCGTCCTGCGGCGTGTACCACCCCTCCGGGTAGTCGACGGTGACCCGGCCGTCCGGGCCCTCGCAGCTGGCGGCGAGCTCGACGGTGTCCTCATCCGGTGCCGACCCGTCGGTCCCGGGTTCGTCCGTGCCCGGTTCGTCGGTGCCACGGTCAGGATCGTCCGCCGTCGGATCGTCCGCCTCCGGGTCGGTGGCCTCGGGCGCCGGTGTGTCCGGATCGGCGAGCTCGGGTGGTCGGTCGACGGTCGGGCCGGACAGCAGCACACCGGCGCCGACCAGACCGACCGCCGCGGCCGCGAGCCCAGCTGCCGGGGCCGGTCGCAACCACCACCGAGCCGCCGCCGCGACCCGGTCGAGCCAGCCTGCCCGAGGTTCGGGCGTCGCCGACGGGGCGGTTGCGGCGGTCTGCTCCTCGTCGGCGAGCTGGAGCAGTTCGTCGCGCGCTCGGGCCTTGCGGTCGGGATCGGGGCGCGGCACTTCCTCGGCGAGTCCGCGGACCTGTCGCAGTTCATCCATGGCTTGCGCCTCCCGACGTGCTCCCGTCGACGTCCGGGTCGGGCGTGTGGTCCGGCTCGTCCGGCTCGGCCGGCTCGGCTGTCTCGTTGGGTTCGGTCGCCCCATCCGTCTCGGTCGCCTCGCCCGGCTCGGTCGTCAGGCGGGACCGCAGGTGCTGGCGGGCACGGTGGATGCGGGACCGCACCGTGCCCAGGGGGACGTCGAGTGCGTGGGCGACCTCCTCGTAGCTGAGATCGTCCCACGCGTGCAGCAGCAGCGGTTCGCGGTCGCGTGGCGGCAGTTGGAGCACCGCCGCTGCGACCGGGGAGCTCGGTGCGAGCTCGGCGAGTCGTTCCGGTCCGGGGTCGTCGCCGTGCCTCGGCTCCGAGCCCATCCGAGACACCAACTCGTCGGTCCTGGCCTCCTCACGGTGCTGCTGCTTCGCGAGCCGGGCGGCGACGCCGAACAGCCACGGCCGTGCCGACGGGAAGCTCGGGTCGTAGCGATCCCGCTGCTGGAACGCGACCTTGAACACCTCGGCGGTCACGTCCTCCGCGCGCGGACCGACCCGCGTGGATAGGAACCGGTGGATCGCGTCGTAGTGGCGGTCGAACACGGCCGCGAACCGCGGCGGATCCGAGCGCGCTGCCGCGATCAGCTCGGCATCCGTGGGATGATCGTCGACCACACCTGGCCTCGCGTCGGGACCGGTGACGGCGGCATCGAACACCGATGGTGACGGCTGCGCACCAGGGCCGGGCGCCAACGTTGCCGACGGTCGACCGACTCCTGCCCGCCGGGTCACGGCCGTGCATGCGCGACCGGTCATCGATCGTCCACGACGTCCACCACGATGCGGGCGGGGTCGTCGAGGTGGTCGACGGCGACCTCGGCGTCGTCGCTGAGCCCGAGCACCCAGGTCATCACGCCGTGATGGTCACCGGACATCACGACCTCCTCGACCGGGTCGGCCGGCCCGTCGAGACGCAGCGGCCCGTCGTAGGTCTCGACCGCACCGTCGTCGGTGAGATCCACGCGGGTGCCCTCGGTGACGATCTCCAGGTACGCCTCGGCGTCGACCTCGAGGTCCTCGTCGCTGGGGTACGCCCGGATGGGACCGTCGGTGGGGGCCACCTCGTAGGCCGGCACCGAGTCCTCGAACTCCAGGGTGACGCGCACGAACCCGCCGTGGTCACCGAGCCGCACGTCGGTGAGGTACCCCCGGCCATCGCCGCCGGTCCGGGTCTCGCGGCCCGGGTCACCGATCAGCGGGGAGGCTCGGTCGCCGTCCGATCCGTCGTCGGTGTCCGAGCCGTCGCCGTGGTCCCCGCCATCGTCGTCGGTGACCGGTTCGAGGGTCGCGAGCATGTCGTGGATCACGTCGCGCCGGATCGACAGCTCCGGGTCGCCCAGCTCGGCGGCCTGCGCGGTCAGGGTGCGGCCCTCGAACGCCACGTAGGTGCGGTGCACCTCGGTGTCTTCGCGCAGGTACGCCTCGCCGGTGGCCGTGCCGTCGACCCGCAGTGCGGAGCGCCCGGCGATCTCGGTCTCCTCCACCTGCTCGACGTCGGTGGCGGGGTCGTCCAGGATCCGGTCGTGCGTCGCGTCCAGGTCACGGTCCTCGACCAGAAGCAGCACCGAGGACGCCAACGGCAGGACGGTGTTGGGCTCGACCTGCGGCGGCTGGACGTCGAACACGCGGCACGGGGCGGTCACCTCGCCGTCGTTGGCGTACCACCGGTCGGGGTAGGCGATCCGGTAACCGTCAGCGGCGTTCTCGCATGACGCCGCGAGGTCGAACGCCGCTGCTCCGTCAGCGCCGGAGGTCCCCGCTGCGAGGTCTTGCCCCGAGGTCGCATCCTCGTCCTCGGAGCCACCGTCGGTCGATCCGCCGGCGGCATCCCCAGCGTCGTCGGTCGATCCGCC
>SKNP01000440.1 GCA_007120485.1 Nitriliruptoraceae bacterium | reverse complement strand
GGTTCCGGTCGCCCCGCCCGCTTGACCCCCGTGCTCCTGTGGCCGATAGGCAGGAGACGGTCCCGCAACGCCGACGCCTCCCCGGACGCGCCGGCCCGGGGACCCACGTAGGAAGGATCCGGTGATGCGTGGAGCCCACAGCCACGGCCGTGCATCCAGGACCCTCTGGATCGCTGGCAGCATCGCCACCGGCGCACTCGGGACCCGCTGGATCCTGGAGACCTCGATCGACCGGTGGGTCCGCCGCGCGGTCCTTCGCCCACCACCGGCCTGAGCCGACCCCCGGCGCCCACCGCCGGCCTGGCCCCGGGCCGCCGATGGTCGCCGACCGCTCGTGCCGTCGCCGTCCTTCGTCGCCCGGCGACCACTTACTAGCCTCGCGCAACACCCCCACTGGCGATGAGGTCCCCGTGAGCCTGCACGAACAGATCGAGGCCGACCTGCGCACGGCCATGAAGGCGCGCGACAAGGCCCGCACCTCCGCGCTGCGGATGGTGGTCGCCGCGCTGAAGAACCGCGCGACCGCGGACGGTATGAGCCCCCAGGGCAAGCTCGACGATGAGGTGGTCCAGACGGTCCTCGCCAGCGAGGTCAAGCGTCGCCGCGAGGCGGCGGCCGCCTACCGCGACGCCGGACGTGAGGAGACCGCGGCCGGCGAAGAAGCCGAAGCGGCCGTGTACGAGGCCTACCTTCCGGCGCAGCTCAGCGATGAGGAACTCACCCGCATCGTCGACGAGGTGATCGCTGAACTCGGCGCCGAGGGACCACAGTCCATGGGCCAGGTGATGAAGGCCACGATGAGCCGGGTCCAGGGCCAGGCGGACGGCTCGCGCGTCTCCGGCATCGCCAAGCAGCGCCTCACCGCCTGATGGAGACGCTGGGCACGGCCGTCGACGCCTCCGCGCCGGCCTTCACGGCCAACCGTGAGCACCACCTCGCCCTGCTCGCCGACCTGCGGACGCGGCTCGAGCGGGCACGCGACGGTGGTTCCGGGCGGGCCAGGGACCGCCACGTCGCCCGTGGCAAGCTGCTTCCGCGCGACCGCGTCGACGCCCTGCTCGATCCCGGGTCGCCCTTCCTCGAGTTGTCGCCGTTGGCGGCCGAGGACATGTACGACGGAGACGCTCCCGGGGCCGGCATCATCACCGGCGTCGGCAACGTCCACGGCACCCAGGTGGTCGTCGTCGCCAACGACGCGACCGTCAAGGGCGGCACCTACTACCCGATGACGGTCAAGAAGCACCTGCGCGCTCAGCAGGTCGCGCGCGACAACCACCTGCCGTGCATCTACCTGGTCGACTCCGGCGGGGCGTTCCTGCCGCTGCAGGACGAGGTGTTCCCGGATCGGGACCACTTCGGACGCATCTTCCGCAACCAGGCGCAGCTCTCCGGGCTCGGCTGCCCACAGATCGCCGTGGTGATGGGCTCTTGCACCGCCGGTGGCGCGTACGTCCCGGCGATGAGCGACGAGTCCATCATCGTCCGCGAGCAGGGCACGATCTTCCTGGGCGGCCCGCCGCTGGTGAAGGCGGCCACCGGTGAGGAGGTCAGCGCGGAGGAGCTGGGCGGCGGCGACCTCCACGCCCGCGTCTCCGGGGTGGTCGACCACCTGGCGGCCGACGACCGGCATGCCCTGGCGCTGGCTCGCGACGCGGTGGCCAACCTCAACCGCGGCAAGCAGGTCCCGGTCGAGCTCGCCGACCCCGCCCCACCGCTCCACGACCCGGAGGAGCTCTACGGGATCGTGCCGAGCGACGTGCGTCAGCCGTTCCCGGTCCGCGAGGTCATCGCCCGGGTGGTGGATGGCTCCCGGTTCCACGAGTTCAAGTCGCACTACGGCGAGACGCTGGTCACCGGGTTCGCCTCGATCCACGGCTACCCGGTCGGGATCGTCGCCAACGACGGCATCCTGTTCTCCGAGTCGGCGCTCAAGGGCGCGCACTTCATCGAGCTGTGCAACCAGCGCGGTATCCCGCTGGTGTTCCTCCAGAACATCTCCGGGTTCATGGTCGGTCGCGAGTACGAGGCCGGCGGGATCGCCAAGGACGGGGCCAAGATGGTCACCGCCGTCGCGTGCTCGACCGTGCCGAAGCTCACCGTGGTCATCGGTGGCTCCTTCGGCGCCGGCAACTACGCGATGTGCGGCCGCGCCTACGACCCCCGCTTCCTGTGGATGTGGCCGAACGCGCGCATCTCGGTCATGGGTGGCGAGCAGGCCGCCACGGTGCTGGCCACCGTCAAACGCGACGGGATCGAAGCGGCCGGGGACACCTGGTCCGACGCCGACGAAGCCGCGTTCAAGGACCCGATCCGTGCACGCTACGACGCCGAGGGCCACCCCTACCACGCGACCGCCCGCCTCTGGGACGACGGCATCATCGACCCGGCCGAGACCCGTGACGTGCTCGGCCTCGGCCTGTCGACGGCGATGAACGCGCCGATCGAGCGGCCGCAGTGGGGCGTGTTCCGGATGTGAGCCGCTGGGCCCACCCGGGCCCACCCACCCGCGCCGTAGCCTGCCGCCCGCCACCGACCCGAGGGAACGCATGACCGCCAGCGAGTCCATCCCGGTGCTGCTCGAGGAGCGCGACGAACGCGACGTCGTGACCCTGACGCTGAACCGTCCGCAGGTCCGCAACGCCTTCGACGGCGAGCTGATGGCCGCCGTCACCGATGCCGCCACGCGCCTCGCGGACGACCCGTCGGTGCGGGCGGTCGTGCTGACCGGCGCCGGCAACGCGTTCTCCGCCGGCGCGGACCTCAACTGGATGCTGTCCGCGGCCGATGCGGACCTCGCCGACGGCGTCGACGACTCGCGCACGTTCGAGGCGATGCTGCGCGCCGTCCACGACCTGCCGATGCCGGTACTGGCCCGTGTCAACGGCCACGCCATCGCCGGTGCCTCGGGGCTGCTGGCGTGCGTCGACATCGCCGTGGCGGTCCGCGGCGCGAAGTTCGGGTTCACCGAGGCCCGGCTGGGACTGGTCCCCGCGATGATCTCGGCCTACGTCCAGCCACGCATCGGCCGCGCCAACGCCACCCGCTACTTCCTGACCGCCGAGGTGTTCGACACCGACCGGGCGTACGAGCTGGGACTCGTCCACGAGCGGTGCGAGCCGGACGACCTCGACGAGACCTTCGGCGCGATCCTGGACACGGTGGTCGCGGCCGGACCCGGCGCCCAGCGGTCCATCAAGCAGCTGATCCCGGCCATCGAGGCGACGCGGTCCCCCGCGGAGAGCGAGCAGCTGCGCCTGGAGGCGATCGCCCGAGCCCGCGCCTCCGAGGAGGCACAGACACGCATCCAGGCGTTCCTGGAACGCCGCGGCTGACGGCGAGCCACGAACATCGACCCCGAGCCACCGACCCAAGGCGGCCGCCCCGACACGACCACCCCCACACACACGGCCGGTCACGACCGGTCCCGGTCGGCGCAGCGGGCGGCGGTGCTAGCGTCCTCGAACCCAGCGGAAGGCAGATGCGGTGATCACACGGGTCCTGATCGCCAACCGTGGGGAGATCGCGCGTCGCATCGCGGCGACGTGCCGGCGTCTGGGGGTCGGCACGGTCGCGGTCTACAGCGACGTGGATGCGTCCGAGCCTCACGTCGCCGCCGCTGACGCGGCCGTGCGCATCGGCCCGGCGCCCGCCAGCGCGAGCTACCTCGACATCCCGGCGCTGTTGGACGCGGCCGCCGCGACCGGCTGTGACGCGGTCCACCCCGGCTACGGGTTCCTCGCCGAGAGCCCGGCCTTCGCGCGGGCCTGCACCGACGCCGGGTTGACGTTCATCGGCCCGTCAGCGGACGTCATCGAGCTCATGGGCGACAAGGCCGTCGCCAAGCGCAGCCTCGCCAAGGCCGGAGTGCCGGTCGTGCCCGGCCATGACGTCGACGACGGCGACGAGCGCCTGATCGCGGCCGCCGAGGACGTCGGGTTCCCCCTGTTGGTCAAGGCCGTCGCCGGCGGTGGCGGCAAGGGGATGCGAGCGGTCCACGACCCGGCGGCGCTGCCCGACGCGCTGGCCGCGGCACGACGTGAGGCCGCCGCGTCCTTCGGTGACGACCGGCTGCTACTCGAACACCTGGTCGCCCGGCCTCGCCACGTCGAGGTGCAGGTCATGGCCGACCGTGCCGGCCACGTCGTGCACCTGCTGGAGCGGGAGTGCTCGGTGCAGCGACGCCACCAGAAGGTCGTCGAGGAGGCGCCCTCGCCGGCGGTCGACGGACCGCTGCGGGCACGGCTCGGCGACGCCGCGGTCCGCGCAGCGGCCGCTGTCGGCTACGAAGGCGCGGGCACCGTCGAGTTCCTGCTCGACGGCACGACCCTGGACAGGGATGAGCCGGCCTTCTACTTCCTGGAGATGAACACCCGCCTGCAGGTCGAGCACCCGGTGACCGAGGCCATCACCGGACTGGACCTGGTCGAACTGCAGCTGACGATCGCAGCCGGCGAGCCGCTCGAGCTCCAGCAGCGCGATGTCCGAGCCGACGGTCACGCGATCGAGGTCCGCGTGTACGCCGAGGACCCGGTCGACCAGTTGCCGCAGACCGGCCCGATCGTCGGGCTCACCTGGCCCGAACACGCCCGCGTCGACGCCGGCATCGAGACCGGCAGCGAGGTCACCTCCCACTACGACCCGATGCTGGCCAAGGTCATCGTCCACGCCCCCGACCGGACGGCCGCGTGCGACGCGATGGTCGTCGCCCTGGCCGACACCAGCGTCCGGGGCGTGACCACCAACGTGGAGCTGCTGGCAGCGGTCGTCGACCATCCGGCCTTCCGCGCCGGGGACCTGACGACCTCGTTCCTCGGCGATCACCTGCCCGACTGGCGTCCGGCGGGCGCGTCCGCGGAGGCCCTCGCCGCGGCAGCGGTCGCGCTCCACGACCGCGACACGGGCACCGGACCCGTGGGCGATCCGACCTCACCCTGGGCGCGACTCGGCGCGTTCCGGCCAGGCGGCGTGGGCGGCTGGCCGGTGTGGCTGCGACAGCCCGCCGCCGACCCGACCGCGACCATCCAGGCGCGCGTCCGCCAGCGGCTCGGACACCGCGACGTCGAGGTGGCAGACACCCACGTGCCCGTTCCGACCGACGCGGTCACCGACGTCACGGTGCGCGCCGACGGACGACCGCACGCCTTCGTCCACCTCGACGGGAGCACGCTCGAACTGGTCGCCGAGCCCGCCGTCCGGCACGCCGATGCATCGGCGCCGACCGGGGAAGCGTCCTACACCTCGCCGTTGCCGGGCTCGGTACTGGCGCTGCCGGTGGACGCCGGCGAGCCGGTCACGGCCGGTGCCACCCTGGCGGTGGTGGAAGCGATGAAGATGGAGCACCCGATCACTGCCCCGAGCGACGGCCGGGTGACCACGTTGCACGTGCAGGTCGGTGATCGGGTCGACACCGGGACCCCGTTGCTGGCCTTCGAACCGGCCACCGACCCCGACCAGGACGGTCCGGTCGCCGCGACAGGATCCTCGCTGTGAACCTCCCCGAGTCGGTGACCATCGTCGAGGTCGGCCCCCGCGACGGGCTCCAGAACGAGCCGGAGACGGTGCCGACCCAGGTCAAGATCGAGCTGATCGACCGGCTCGCCCACGTCGGCCTGCCGGTGGTGGAAGCGACGTCGTTCGTCCACCCGGACTGGGTCCCGCAGCTGGCTGACGCCGAGGAGGTGTGGGCAGGCATCACCCCCGTCGAGGGCGTCCGCTACCCCGTCCTGGTGCCCAACGAACGTGGCCTGGACCGTGCGCTCGCGGCCGGCGTGCACGAGATCGCCGTGTTCGGTGCCGCTTCCGAGGAGTTCAGCCAGCGCAACCTCAACCGCTCCATCGCCGGGAGCCTGGAGATGTTCGAGCCGGTCGTACGACGAGCCCGCCACGAGGGGCTCCGCGTCCGCGGCTACGTGTCGATGGTCTGCGGCTGCCCCTACCAGGGCGAGGTCCCCGTCGACGACGTCTGCCGGGTCACGGTGTCGCTGTTCGAGCTCGGGTGCGACGAGGTCTCCCTGGGCGACACGATCGGCGTCGGGACCGGCGGCCAGGTCCAGCACCTGATCGAGCAACTCGCGCCGCAGGTGCTGCTGGACCGGCTGGCGGTGCACCTGCACGACACCTACGGGCAGGGCCTGGCCAACACGCTGGCCGCGCTCGAGGCGGGCGTGAGCATCGCGGACACCTCCGCGGGCGGCCTGGGTGGCTGCCCGTACGCGGTCGGGGCGAAGGGCAACCTGGCCACCGAGGACCTCGTCTACGCGCTGCACGGCTCGGGGATCGACACCGGCATCGACCTCGAAGGGTTGATCGCCACCACCGGCTGGCTCGCCCAGACCCTCGGCAAGCCACCGGCCTCGCGCGTCGCCGAAGCCGTGCTCGCCAGGCAGCACGCCGACGGTTGACGTCGGTCGCACCCAGCGGGCTTGTCACCGGGTGGTGCGGTCCTCGACCCGGCCGATCGCCCAGTACAACGCCGCCCCGAGCACCGGGATCAGCAGGTTGATGGTCAGCCACGTCGCCCGCGTGAACGTCGCGAACCGGTCCGGGTGACGCGCGAAGGCGTCCCGGACGGCCCAGAACCACAGCACCAGCCCGGCGATCAGCAACACCGGCAGGAACACGACCAGCAGGCGGATCACCGCGGACCCCCGATCCCCTCGCCCCTCACGTGGCGACCACGGCCGGAACGTCCGCCAGCCTGCAGTGGGTACGCGACCCGGCCCTCAACCACGGGCGGCATCCAGCAGCTCGACCAAGGTGCTCTCGGTCACCTCGCCGACGACGCGCTCGGCGAGCTTGCCGTCCGCATCGAACACCACGGTGGTCGGCATCCCGATCCCGCCGACGTTGATGGCGACGTCGCCCTCGAGGTCGTGGATCGTGGCGAAGTTCACGTCGAACTCCTCGACGAACTCCTCGCCGTCCTCGAGGCGATCCTGGTGGTCGATGCCCAGGAACGTCACGTCGGGGTTGTCCTCGGCCGCCTCGGTCAGCATCGGCATCTCGTTGCGGCAGGGCCCGCACCAACTGGCGAAGATGTTGACCAGCACCGGGTTGCCAGCCTCGGCTTCGCGCCGGACGTAGGCCGCCGCCTCCGGCCATCCGCCCTCGAACAGCCGAGCGTCCTGCGGCGGTACCTCGTCGGGAACGGGCGCCAGCATCGCATCGACCTCGTCGCTTCGGACCGCGGACGATCCCCCACTTCCCGCCGACGACGGGCCGAAATCGACGGTCGACGACCCGCTGCAGGCGGTCAGCAGCAGGACGACGAGGAGGAGCAGGCGACGGACGACCACCAGCGGATGCCTTCGCGGACGGGCCGGGGCCGCGACGGTACCGAAGGGCTCCAACGGGCCGCGACGACGACCCCGTCGCTCAGAACCCGGCGGAGCCCAGCCGTGACGGGGCCTCGGCCAGCACGTCGGCGGAGGCGGTGAGGAACGCGCCGACCTCCGAGGGGGTCCCCACCGAGATCCGCAGCTGCTCGTCCATGCCGTACGGGGCCAGCGGACGGACCCCGACCCCGTGGTCGGCGTACGCCTCCACGTACGGCGGGCTGGGTGCTCCCAGTTCGACGGTGAGGAAGTTGCCCAAGCCGTCGGTGAACGGCACCCCCAGCTCCTGCAAGCCGGCGGCCATCCGTGCGCGGCCCTCGAGGGTCCCCTCGACCGTGTGGCGCAGGTGTGCGGCGTCCTCGAGGCTGGCGATGGCGGCGGCCTGACCGGTGACCGAGACGTTGAAGCGGGTCCGGCGACCATCGATGGGACCGATCAGGTCCGCGGGGCCGGTGACCGCACCTACCCGCAGGCCCGCGAGGGCGAAGGCCTTGGAGAAGGTGGTCAGAACCAGCAGCCGGGGGTGGTCGACCGACAGCTCGGCCACGCGTTGGTAGCCGCGTTGTCCCGTGGCGAAGTGGTGGTAGGCCTCGTCGATGACGACCGTGACCTGCTCGGGCAGCGCGGACAACAGGCGTTCGAGCTGCTCCCCCGTCAGATGCGCCCCGGTGGGGTTGCCGGGGTTGTCGATCGCGACCACGCGGGTGGCCTCGCTGACGTGGTCGAGGAGAACGTCGACGTCGCGTCCGTACCCGTCGCTCTCGACCGTGGCAGGTCCCTCCGTCGGCACCTCGACGTAGCGGGCTCCGGCGTTGCGGGCCGCCAGTCGGTAGACGACGAAGGACCGGCTGAACGCCACCACCTCCGCGTCGTCCACGTCAGCGCAGACGTGCGGGATGATGTCCATCAGCAACGCCGCGGACCCCGTTCCGACCGCGACCTGCTCGAAGGCGACCCCCTCGTGCGCGGCGACGGCGGTGCGCAGGTCCACGCTCTGGTCGTCCGGGTAGCGGTGCCCCTCCGCCAACGCCAGCTGGGCCGCCTCCATCGCGGCCGGGGACGGACCGAACGGCGACTCGTTCGAGGACAGCCGCACGGGCATCCCCGGGGGTGGACCGACGGCAGCGGACGACGCAGTGCTCACCAACCAGGCTCCCTGTTGACCGCCGCGAAGCCTAGTGAGTAGAGGGGCCCGCGTGGAGCGCTCGGGGCGCGTCCGGGCCGCGCCGGGGGCACCTTCGGGGCACCCACGTTGATGTCCCCGGCCACTACGAGCGTCGAAGCCTAGAGGTAGAGGCCCGTGGCGTCCTCGCGGTCGTTGGAGGCGACGGCGTGCACATCGCGTTCACGCACGATCAGGAACGCCTCCCCCTGGATGTCCACCTCGATGGCGTCGTCCGGCAGGTAGAGAACGTCGTCGCCGGTGTGGACCTGACGGACGTGGGGTCCGACCCCCAACGTCTCACCCCACAAGCCCTTGCGGTCGACCGACTGGGCCGTCGCGGGGATGAGGATGCCGGCTTTGGTCCGGCGCTCGGCATCCTCGGGTGGCGAGACCAGGATGCGGTCACCGAGCACGACGACGTGGCGTCGTTGCTCGGCGTGGTCAGGTAGCGGCTCAGCTTCGCTCATAGCGCGACCGTACCCGGCGGCCATCGGGCCCCGGATGCGGGCGACCCGGGCCGGTCAGAACGGCTCGACGTAGGTGTGCGCCGCGACGTGCGGCGGCAGCGCGGCGTCACGGACGGAACCGGCGACCAGCACCCAGCCATCCTCGGTCCGCTTGACCTCCACGTCGCGGCCCGGGACGAACCCGCAGTTCTGCAGCAGCTGGAGCGCTTCGTCGTCGTTCTCCAGCGTCTCGGTGATGCGCACCACGCGGACCGGGCCCGGCGCGGCGTCGGCGAGGCTGGTCTCGTCCCGGTAGGTCGGGCGGTTGGCTGACCCCGGGATCGGGTTGCCGTGCGGGCAGGTCCCCGGGTCGTCGAGCAGTTCCAGCAGGCGGGCTTCCACGTCGTCGGAGAGCACCCCCAGCCACCGCTCGGCTTCGTGGTGCACCTTCCACCATTCGAGACCGAGCACGTCCGACAGCATGCGCTCGGTCAGACGGTGTCGCCGGACCGCCTGGATGGCCACGGGGCGCCCAGCGTCGGAGAGGACGAGCCCGTCACCGGCGATGGTGGCCGTGCCGTCGGCCACCAGCTGCTGGATCGCCGCGTCGACCGTCGGTGTGGGCACCGGGATCCGTCGGTCGAGCTCCGCCCCGCTGGTCGCGGTGCCGTGCTCGTCGTGCTCCAGGAGGACCTCGAGCACCTCCGTGACGATCGCCGCGACACTCGACCCCCCATCCACCGCATCGGACCGCGGGGTGACGTCAGCTCGGGACGCGGTGAGCGCGTCGAGTGCCACGGCGTCTCCGTCGGCTGGGGGGAGGTGTGTACGTGGAAGGGTAGCCTAACCTACCGGTTGGGTCGACCTGGGCCGTGCCCGACCCTGCTCCCACGTCCCGTCCCGCCCGACGCCCTCCGATGTCCCCGATCGATCACCAGGAGCCCCCTGTGGCCAGCGACGCCCCTGCCCGGCCCGACGACGGGCCGTCGGATCCTGGCGGCGCGTCGGCCACCAGCGCCCCAGCACTCGATGTGCGGGGCCTCGAGAAGCGCTTCGGTACCACGGTCGCGGTCGACGGTGTCGACCTGGAGGTTCCCCGGGGCAGCCTCACGGCGCTGCTCGGCCCGTCCGGCTGCGGCAAGACGACGGTCCTGCGGATGGTGGCCGGCCTGGCCGACCCCGACGCCGGCACGATCACGATCGACGGGACGCTGGTCAGCGGCCCCGGGGTGGCCGTCCCTCCGGAGAAGCGCAACGTCGGGTTGGTGTTCCAGGACTACGCGCTGTTCCCCCACCTGACCGTCGCCCGCAACGTGGCCTACGGTCTCGCCGGCCGCCCCCGAGCCGAACGTGAACGACGCACCGCCGACGCGTTGACCCTGGTCGGCCTCGAGGGCGTCGAGGACCGCTACCCCACCGCGCTGTCGGGGGGCCAGCAGCAACGGGTCGCGCTCGCCCGGGCCATCGTCACCCGCCCGGACCTGGTGCTGCTCGACGAGCCGTTCTCCAACCTGGACGCGACCTTGCGCGCCGCGGTGCGCGAGGAGGTCCGTACGATCCTGCGGGACGCGGATCAAACGGCGGTGTTCGTCACCCACGACCAGGAGGAGGCGCTCTCCCTGGCCGACCGGGTCGCGGTGATGGAAGCGGGGCGGGTCCACCAGTTCGCGCACCCGCAGACCCTCTACACCGCGCCGGCCACCCGGTTCGTCGCCGAGTTCGTCGGCGAAGCGGACGTGCTCGCCGGCACCCGTGCCGGCACCTACCTCGTCGACACCCCGATCGGTCGCCTGCCAACGGTCCGTCCGATCTCCCAACGCCACGTCGCGGTGGTGATCCGGCCGGAGTCGGTACGCCTGCGCGCCGACCCGCAGGCGCCGGCGGTGGTCAGCGGCATCTCGTACTTCGGCCACGACCAACTGACCCAGGTGGCCCTGCCGGCCGGCGAGGTGGTCCGTGCCCGCCGTGGCCCGCAACTGGACCTCGAGCGGGGCCGACCGGTGCGCATCGAGGTGGACGGACCGGTGCACACCTTCGACGTGACCGACCCCGGCGCGGACACCGACCCGTCCGCAGATGGCTAGCCCGGCACGGACGCCGACCCGTCCGCTGAGGGCTAGCCCCGCACGGACGCCGAACCATCCGCTGACGACGAGTTCGGCTGCGGTGGCCACGGCGGCGGCGGGGGTGCGAGCGGCAACGTGAGCTCGACCGCGTCGCTGGGGGCGCAGAGCCCGATCGTGCCGTGTTGGGCCTCCAGCAGTTCGCGGGCGATCGCCAGCCCGAGTCCGGCCCGACCCCGGTCGCGACCGCGCGAGGTGTCGGCGCGGACGAACGGTTCGAACGCCTGCTCACGGATCGCTGGCGGGAACCCCGGTCCGTCATCGTGGACCCGCACGACCGC
>SKNP01000078.1 GCA_007120485.1 Nitriliruptoraceae bacterium | reverse complement strand
CCAGCGCGACCGAGCCAGCGCGACCCCACCAGCACGACCTCGTCGGCGCACCTCGACCGGATCGCGGACGCGGGGGCGGGAGCCCCCCGCACGTCGGGGTCGCGAACCTGCCGTACCCTCGCGGCCTCGCTGCCCCACCCGTCCCTGGAGCGCGTTCGTGCGTCCGACCTCCGCCTCCGCCCCTCGTCGTCCACGCCGAACTGGTGGCCGTCGTCCCCTCGCGACGGCTGCCGCCGCAGCGCTGATCCTCGCCGCCTGCGGTGCCGACGACGGACCCGACGAGGTCGATCCGGCCGCCGTGGAGGAGGACGACCTGACCGAGCTGTCGATCGCGATCGCCAGCTTCGATATCACGACCGGCGAGGACCAGCGGCTCATGGCCGGCGTGTTCAGCCCGTCACGACAGCTGATCGCGTTCGGCGAGGTCCAGTTCGGGCTGGCCTACCTCGGTGACGGTTCCGACACCGAAGCCGAGATCGAGCAGACCACGACCGCCAGCTTCCTCGGCGTCCCCGGCCTCGAGCCGGAGGGTGAGGCCGACACCGCCACGCTGGTCGACGACACCGGCAGCGGCGTCTACAGCGCCCGTGTCGACCTGCCGGAGCCCGGGATCTACGGCCTGCAGGTCATCGCCGAGCTCGACGACGGCACGGTGGTCAGCGGCCAGCAGTCGTTCAACGTCGTCGAGGACAGCGAGGTCCCCGACGTCGGCGACGAGGCACCGGCCGTCGACAACCTCACGATCGACGACGTCGACAACGGCGACGCCGACCCGGTCATGGTCGACTCTCGCGCCCAGCACACCGATGGCGAGATCCCCGACCCCCAGCTGCACGACACCTCGATCGCTGACTCGATCGAGGCCGGCCGGCCCGTCGTGGTGGCCGTCACCACCCCGGTGTACTGCCAGACCCGGTTCTGCGGTCCGCTGACCGAGATCATGGCCGACCTGGCGGACGACTACGACGACCGGGTCGACGTCGTCCACCTCGAGGTGTGGGAGGACTTCGAGTCCGGGGAACTCAACGACGCGGCCGCCGCCTACATCCAGACCGAGGTCGGCGGCAACGAACCCTGGGTGTTCCTCGTCGGCGCCGACGGCACCATCCAGGCGCGCTGGGACAACGTGCTCGACCTCGACGAACTGCTCGACGAGCTCGAGGCGCTCCCGACCTTCGATGCGGCCGGGGACTGACCGGTGAGCGACCCCGACCACCGCCCGACCACGGCCGACACCGGCGACGAGCCGGTGCCGCCGATCGTCGACTGGCGTCGGACCGCGCACCGGCTGCGACGGGTGCTGCTCGTCATCGCAACCGGGGTCGTGACGATCTGGGTCGGCCTGGGGATCGCCGGGGACGGCTTCGGCCTCGCTCGCTTGGGGGAGCTGGCCGGCTTGGGACTACTGGTCGCCTTCGTCGCCGAGGTGGTGGTGATCGGCGGCTCGGCGGTACGTGGCATGCTGAAGGCCGGCGAACGGGGCGACCGGCTCGCGAGCGCGGACGTGTCCCTGCTCCCCCCGCAGCTGACCCGTCGGCGGCGTCGCTGAGCCGCACGGTACGGACGGGCGACCGCGACGCCCGGGTCGAGGTCAGAGCTCCGGCGCGCCGAGATCCAGGCGCAACGACTGCAGCACCCGGGTGATCTCGCCACCGATCACCTCGATGTCCAGCGGCAGCTTCACGTCCGTTTTCGGGTAGATCTCGGCCGTGGTCAGATCGGTCATGCTCGAACGCCAGCCCCGCTCGTCCGCGAACTCACCCAGCGCGAACGCCCACGTCAGCACGACCGAGTCCCGGTAGTCGTGGAGCACGAACGTCAGGTACCGGTTGAACGGCAGCACCCACATGCGGCCGCCACGACGGCTCGAACCGTGGGGACGGAACCCGATCCGTTCGAGCTCGTCGTCGAAGGTCATGGCGGTCTCGTCGACCGGTCCGGTGACGCCGCCGTCCGCATCCTCGGGGTCCGGTCCGTCGCCGCCGCGGCCTCGTCCTCGGAACACCACGTCTACCTCCACCTCGCCGGCCGGGCGTCGTCGGCCCGCGCGCGTGACCGTAACCGACCCCGGGTCCTCGCATCCGCGTGTGAGACCCGTAGCCTCCGCAGCCGTGACCCACGACCGGAACCCGCCGCCTTCCCGCACCCGCCCACGTGAGCAGGTGCGCATCGGGCTGTCGATGGCGGTCGCGGCCGTCGTGCTCATCGGGTGCGGGGACGACGACGGGGACGTGGCCGAGCTCGAAGCCGAGGTGGAGCAGCTCCGCGCCGACCGTTCAGCGACACACGAGCGGCTCGACCAGCTCGAAGGCGACCTCGATCGGATGGATGAGCTGTCCGCCGACATCCGTCGGCTCGAGCGGGAGCTCAGCGGCCAGGACGAGGTCGAACAACAGCTGGAGTCCACCGACGAGCAGCTCGAGTCGCTCACCGAACGCCTCGGCGAGATCGGCGAGGACCTCGAGTCCGGCGACGCCGACCTCGCGGCGATCCGGGAGGAGCTGGCCGGCGCGACCGAGCAACTGCAGGGTGAGGTGGCGACGGCCCAGAGCGGCGTGGAGGACGTGCGCGAGGAGGTCGAGGAGCTTCGCACCCTCTACACCACGCTGCGCGACCGCCTCGACCGGCTCCAGCGCGGGGACTGACGACCGCCTTCACCGGCCGCTGGCGGCCGCTGGCGTACCCTCACGGCCCGTGCCGAACCGCCCGAGGGCTCGACCGTGGCCGACCACGCGTTGCACCGCGACACCGTCCCTTCGCGGGTCGGTGGCCGCTACGTGTTACGCGATGAGCTGGGCCGCGGCGGGATGGCCAGCGTGCATCGCGCTCACGACGAGGTGCTCGACCGTGAGGTCGCGGTCAAGCTCCTCCACGCCCACCTGGCGACCGACCCGACGTTCCTCGACCGGTTCCGGCGCGAAGCGCGGGCAGCCGCGGCGTTGTCCCACCCCAACGTGGTCACCGTGCACGACTGGGGGGAGACCGACGACGGCGCCTACCTGGTGCTCCAACTGATCGAAGGGGTGTCACTGCGCGACGTCCTCCGGGTCCGCAGCCACCTGCCCGTCGACGAAGCGGTCGCGGTGCTCGCGCCGGTCGCCGCCGGGCTCGGGGCCGCGCACGCCGCGGGCCTGGTCCACCGCGACGTCAAGCCGGAGAACCTGCTGCTCGGCCGCGACGGCACCGTCCGCGTGACCGACTTCGGGCTCGCCCGGGCGGCGGCCAGCGCCACCTCGACGTTCGGCGGCGAGGTCCTGATCGGCTCGCCGCACTACCTCGCGCCGGAAGCGGTGCGCAGCGAGCCCGTCGACGCTCGTGCGGACGTCTACGGGCTCGGCATCGTGCTCTACGAGTCGCTGGTGGGCGAACCGCCACACCAGGCGGACACGCCGTTCGCGACCGCGATGGCCCACCTCGAACGGGCCATCCCCGCGCCGTCGTCGCGCCGCCCTCAGGTACCCACCTGGCTCGACGACGTGGTCGCCACCGCGACCGCGTTCGAACCGGATGACCGCTACCCGGATGCGGCAGCGTTCGGCCGCACCCTCTCGCGCGGCGCCGGTGGCGACGCGCCGGATGTCAGCGGTGTCCGGGCCGCCGCGGCCGCGGCCGTCCCGGTCCACCAGCCGGCGTCATCCATCGCGCCCGGGGGCGGCAGCTCACCTCCTCCGCCACCACCCCCGTCCGGAGCGGACGACCGCGGCGAGGTGCCACACCGTTCCACCGCGCAGATCGAGGAGGAGGAGGCTCCACCGCGGCGGCGCCGACGTTGGCTCTGGCTGCTGACCCTGCTGCTGCTCCTCGGCGGCGCCGCAGGCGGCTACGCCTACTGGGATCGGACCGTCGCGCCGGTGACGGAGATCCCGGACGTCACCGGCCAGCCACTGGACGCCGCCCGTGACCAGCTGACGTCCGTCGGGTTCGAGGTGTCGATCGACCCCGAGCGTCCGACCGACGTCGACGTCCCCGAGGACCACGTCCTCAGCCAGGAGCCGGCGGAGACCGCCAGGCTGGGGACCGACGTGACGCTGCTCATCTCCGCCGGACCGGCACAGGTCGAGGTCCCCGACGTCGTCGGTGCGGATGTCGACGACGCCCGGGCGGCCATGGAGTCGCTCGGGTTCGAGGTGGACACCACCGAACGCCACGACGAGGACGTCGCCGAGGGCCACGTCGTCGCCACCGATCCTGGACCGCAGGACACCGCCGACGAGGCCAGCACGGTCCTGTTGGTCGTCAGCCTCGGCCCTACCCCCATCGAGGTGCCCGACCTCGTCGGGATCGAGGTCGACGCCGCCCGAGCCGAGGTGCTCGCCGCCGGGCTCGAACTCGAGGTCGCCGGCAGCGATCACGATCCGGACGTCCCGGAGGGGCACGTGCTGTCCCAGTCTCCCGGACCGGACGACACCCTCACCCGCGACGGCGTCGTCGAGGTGGTCGTCAGCGACGGGCCCGAGCTGGTCACGGTGCCGCTGGTCCGTGGCGAGTCCGCCGAGGACGCCGTCGCCGAACTCGAGGACCTCGGGTTCGAGGTCGAGATCCGCGAGGGCGACGGCAGCCTGATCGACTCGTTCCTCAACCGCGGCCGGGTGCTCGATCAGGATCCGGCGTCGGAGGTCCGACGCCCCCGAGGCGACACCGTCATCATCTACGTCCAGGGCTGATCGCCGCGCTCAGTCCTGCCCGGGCAGCCGCAGCTGCGGCGATCCCTCCGTCAACGTGATCACGCCAGCTGCCGGCCGGTCCTCGGCCCGCTCTTCAGCCAACGCCGCATCCGACGCGTCCGCCGGGAACCCGTCGAACTCCAGGCGCGAGACCGCCGGGTCCGACCGGTCGTCGCCGGCGACGACCTCGAGCACCTCCAGCCGGACCGCGGTCGTCAGGACCGGCTCCTCGAACTCGACACGCTGCAGTGCCCGTCCGAGATCCAGCAAGGTCGCCTCGATCACCGTGCCGCCGTCGAACCGCACCGCGACCTGCTGGAGACGGCCAGCCGCCGCGTAGGCGTCCGCATCGGCGTGATCGCCGTTGGCCACCACGATCGCGTTGAGCCAGACGGGCTGCTCGAAGAACACGTCGAGCTTCTCGTCGGTACCGGTCGGTAGCTCGTCCGCGTCGCCGTGCCAGGCCGAGGCCGGATCACCATCGACCATCGCCTGCGGATCGAAGGTCCGGCCGGCCTCGGGCTCCCTGCTCGTCACCGTGGCGACGCTGGCGAGCGCCAGCGGTTCCGGATCCGACGGGTAGCGGTCCGCGGGGAACGCGACCGGGTCCAGCGGCCCCTCCTCCGGCGCGAAGGGACCCAACTCCCCCACGATCAACCCACCGACGACCAGCCCCACCGCGAGCAGTCCCGCGGCGGCCCACCACACCCAACGCCAGGGCCGTCGTTCGTCGGTCGGCGTCCGACGCCGCCGACGGGCCTGGAAGCTCAGCTGGGTACGCGGCGATGGCGGCACCGTCGCCGCGTCGTCGCCGTCGAGGTCGGCACCACAGGAGGCGCAGAGCACGCGCGTCCGAACGTTGTCGACCTGGCAGCTCGGGCATGGTCGCATCGCGGGGCGCCCCGAGGCTGGTGGCGGCGATGACGATCCTGCCATCGTCTGGACCGTACGGGTCGGTTCGTCGATCGCGTCGTCGGACAGGGCGTGGGACCCGACCGCGTCGCCGCAGGCCACGCAGAACCGACCCGGTGGTGCCAGGTCAGCGCCACAGGACGGACAGGCCAGCGACGCTGGCTCGGTCGACGCGGATGCGGACTCGTCGGGGGGTTCGCGGTCGTTCACGTGTCGGTCGATCCCCTCCAGCGACGGGCCACCACGGGCGGTGGTTCCGCCACGTGGTCCACCAGCCTAGAGCCTCGCCCCCGCCCAACCGATCGACACGGTCAGGCCACCGCGCGCGCGGACATCGCACGAGCACGCCGGTGGTACCGTTCCGGCGCGGGCCAGATGACCGCACCGAGATGGGGCCCACCAGTGAGAGAGGACGCTTCGATGGTCGTGGTGATGCGTGGCGGCGCCAGCGATGCCGACGTCACGAAGGTCGTCAAGGCGATCTCCGAGGTCGGGGGCGACGCGTTCGTCTCCCGCGGCAAGAACCAGACGATCATCGGCCTGGTGGGTGATCTGGCGCAGTTCACCGAACTGCCGCTGCACGCCTTCCCCGGTGTCGAGGACGTCATCCGGGTCAGCAAGCCGTACAAGCTGGTCAGCACGGAGACCCATCCTCGGCCGTCGACCGTCTGGGTCGGCGACTCCGCCATAGGCCGCGACACCGTCACGCTGATCGCCGGTCCGTGCGCCGTGGAGACCGAGGAACAGACCGAGCAGGGCTGTCGGATGGCCAAGGAGGCCGGTGCGACGATCCTCCGCGGCGGCGCGTACAAGCCACGGACCTCGCCGTACGCCTTCCAGGGCCTCGGCGAGCCGGGGCTGGACATCCTCCACGGCGTCTCGCGCGACCTCGACCTGCCGTTCGTCACCGAGGTCGTGACCCCCGCGGACGTCGACACGGTCGCGGCGAAGGCCGACATGCTGCAGGTCGGCGCCCGCAACATGCAGAACTTCCAGCTGCTCAAGGAAGTCGGCATGGCCGGCAAGCCGGTCCTGCTCAAGCGTGGGCTGACCGCCACGATCGACGAGTGGATCATGGCGGCGGAGTACATCGCGCACACCGGCAACCTGCAGGTCGTCCTGTGCGAGCGCGGCATCCGCACCTACGAGCCGATGACCCGCAACACGCTGGACGTCTCCGCCGTCCCGGTCGCTCAGTCGCTGACCCACCTGCCGGTGATCATCGACCCGTCGCACTCGGGGGGTAAGCGCGAGCTGGTCCTCCCGCTGATCCGCGCCGGCATCGCGGTCGGCGCCGACGGCATCATCGTCGACGTCCACCCCAAGCCGGAGGCCGCCCTCTGCGACGGCCCGCAGGCGCTGGTCCGCGACGACCTCCTGCAGTTGCGCGAGACGGTGCAGCGGTTCGCTGGCGCATCCGGCCGCGAGGTCGCGACGGTCGACCGGCAACGACGTGACGGCGCGTGGGGCCGCTCGGCGGCGACCGTCTGAAGGACGTCCGTCCGCGATGACGCGGCTGGCGCGGCCCGCGCGGCCCGCATCGTCTCCGCCCGTCGCTCAGCGAAGCGCGGCCGCGATCCGCTCGCCGGCACCCTGTGCAGCCACGGCATCCATGTCCAGGTGGGTGACCAGCCGGAGCAGGTTCGGGCCCATCGCCCCCACCAGGATCCCGTCCGCCGCCAGCGCGTCGACCACCTCCGCGGCCGGCCGCGGGCCGGTGTCGACGTAGACCATGTTGGTCGTGACGCTCCCCGGGTCCACGGCGTCCGGCACGTCGCCCGCGATCCGATCGGCGAGCACCGTCGCGTTCGCATGGTCCTCGGCGAGCCGATCCACGTGATGGTCCAGGGCGTAGAGCCCCGCCGCCGCCAGCACCCCCGCCTGGCGCATCGCCCCGCCGAAGCGTCGCCGCCAGACGCGGGCGTCGGCGACCACCTCGGCGTCACCGATCGCCAGCGACCCCACCGGTGCGCCCAGCCCCTTGGACAGGCACACGCTGAAGGCGGTGAACGTCCGCCCGACCGCGACGGGGTCGTCCCCGGTGGCGACCAACGCGTGCCACAACCGGGCACCGTCCCCGTGGAACGCCAGCCCCCGCTCGTCCGCGAGGGACCGCAACGTCCGCAACGCCTCCAGCCCGTGGACCGCACCGCCACCCCGGTTGGTGGTCTCCTCCACCGACACCGCCGCCACCTCGGTGTAGGGGAACGCGGCCGGCCGTAGCGCCGCGGCGACCCGTTCGCGATCGAGCCGCCCACGGTCGCCGTCGACGGTCCGGAACTGCACCTGCGCGTTGATCGCTGCCGCGCCCGCCTCGTAGGCGACCAGGTGGGCGTCGGACTCGCACACCACCTCCGTCCCGGGCCGGGTCAGGGCCCGCAACAGCACCTGGGTCGCCATGATCCCCGACGGCGTCAACACCGCGGCCTCCCGTCCGAACCACGCGGCGACGCGCTCCTCGAGCGCGCGGACGGTCGGATCCTCGCCGTAGACATCGTCGCCGACCTCGGCGGCCGCCATGGCCTGCCGCATCCCCGCGGTCGGACGGGTCACGGTGTCGGAGCGCAGGTCGATCGGGCCGGAGGACGTCGAGGTGGTCATGATCGATCCTCCAGCCAGTCCACCAGGTGGTCGTGGGCGGCGCGGCCCCCGGCCACCAGGCCCGGACGCTCCTGCCCTCCCAGCGACCGGCGGTGCTCGCTGACCACGCCGCCCGCTTCGGTGATGAGCAGCCGCCCGGCGGCCCAGTCCCACACGTTCAGTCCGAACTCCAGGTAGGCGTCGTGCCGGCCGGCGGCGACCCACGCCAGATCGAGCGCGGCCGAGCCGGCCCGGCGCAGATCACGGACCTGTTGCAGCAGCCCGACCGCCATGCGCGCCTGATCGGACCGCACCGCGCGGTCGTAGGCGAACCCGGTGGCGACCAGCGTGTCGCTCAGGTCCGCGACCTGCGAGCAGGCCAACGACCGATCACCGAGCTTCGCGCCGGCCCCGCGGGCGGCGTGGAAGATCTCCTCCATCGGTGGATGATGGACCGCACCCGCGATCGGTCCATCGGCGTCGACCGCGGCGATCGACACGCTCCAGGCCGGCAGGCCGTAGAGGAAGTTCACCGTGCCGTCGAGCGGATCGACGACCCAGGTCAGCCCGGAGCTACCCGTGCGCCCGGCCTGATCCTCCTCGCCGAGCATGCCGTCGTCGGGACGTGCCGCCAGCAGCCGCTCAGCGATCAACCGCTCCGCGGCCCGGTCGGCTTCGGACACCGGATCGGTCGAGGTGCTCTTGCTCGAGACGTCGATATCGCGACCCTCCGCCAGATCGCGGGCGAAGCCCTGGAGCAGCGTGCCGGCCTCGATCGCCACCTCGACGGCCAGCGACCGCAGACCGGCCACGTCCAGGCTGGGCGAACCGGGCGACTGGCTCATCGCAAGCTCCTACGGACGGCGGTGCCGCCGTGTCACCGGGACGGAGGATGGTGAGGCGTCCAGGTGTCGCGGGCGACGGTTGGCGGGTGATGAGCCTAGGGTTCGTCACGTACCGCTGAGACCAACGAGGAGACGTCCGTGACGGTTCGCATCCTGTCGATCGACGAGGGCACCACCGGGGTCCGGGGCTTCGTCATGGACGACCGCGGGGAGATCCTCGGGAGCGGCTACGAGGAGTTCACCCAGCACTTCCCCCGACCGGGCTGGGTCGAGCACGACGGCGAGGAGATCTGGTCGGCCACCAAGCAGGCCTGTCAGAGCGCGCTCGACGACGCCGACACCGGTCCGGGCGACGTGACCTGCATCGGGATCACCAACCAGCGTGAGACCACGCTGCTCTGGGAGCGCGGCACCTTGCGGCCGATCCATCACGCGATCGTGTGGCAGGACCGTCGGACCGCCGCCCGCTGCGACCGGCTGAAGGCGGCCGGCCACGGCACGACGATCCGCAAGAAGACCGGGTTGGTCGTCGACGCGTACTTCTCCGGGACGAAGGTCGCCTGGCTGCTCGAGGAGGTCGAGGGGGCACGAGAACGTGCGGAGGCCGGCGAGCTGGCGTTCGGCACGATGGACACGTGGCTGGTGGCACGCATGACCGCCGGGCGCGAGCACGTCACCGAACCGTCGAACGCCTCGCGGACGATGCTCTACGACGTGCGCCGGGGTCGCTGGAGCACCTCGATGCAGGAGCTGCTGGAGGTCCCGGCACCGCTGCTCCCGGAGGTCCGCGACAGCGCCGGCCACTTCGGCACCACCGACCCGGAGGCCTTCCTCGGCATCGCCGCGCCGATCACCGGGATCGCCGGTGATCAGCAGGCCGCGCTGTTCGGACAGGGGGCCTGGCAGCCGGGTACCTCGAAGAACACCTACGGCACCGGCTCGTTCATGCTGCTCAACACCGGCGAGGAAGCGGTCGACTCCCAGAACGGGTTGCTGACCTCGGTCGCCTGGCAGTTGGACGGCACCCCGACCTACGCTCTGGAGGGAGCGATCTTCGTCACCGGCGCCTCCGTCCAGTGGTTGCGCGACCAGCTGGGCATCATCGACGATGCGGCGCAGACCGAGGAACTGGCCGGGCAGCTCCCGGACGGCAACGAGGGCGTCTACCTGGTGCCGGCGTTCGCCGGGCTGGGGGCGCCCCACTGGGACCAGTACGCCCGGGCGGCGTTGGTCGGGATGACCCGGGGTACCGACCGGCGTCACCTGGCTCGGGCCGCGCTGGAAGCGATGGCCTACCAGACGGTCGATGTCGGCGAACTGATGGAGCGCGAGTCCAAGCAGGACATGCAGGAGCTGCGGGTCGACGGGGGCGCCTCGCAGAACGACCTGCTGTGTCAGCTCCAGGCGGATCTGCTGGGAGTGCCGGTGCTGCGCCCGAAGAACGCGGAGACCACCGTGCTCGGCGCGGCGTTCCTCGCCGGGCTCGGTGCCGGTGTGTGGGACTCGACCGACGACCTGCACGACGTCTGGGAGCTCGACCGTCGGTTCGAGCCACGGATGGAGCGGCACGAACGCCGTCGGCTGCTGGACGGCTGGCGGGAAGCGGTGAACCGGTCCAAGGGCTGGGCCCACGTCGTCGACGACTGATCGGGCCGGAGGTGGCGGGCCGATCGGGCCCGGTCGAGGACCGATCGGGCCGGGTCGAGGACCGGTCGTCGCGGATCGGCCACCGTTGTCCACAGCCCCCGCGGATCCATCGGTGCAGGCGATGTCGCGTCGGCGAAGCTGCCCGGACCTCGATCCGTTGGAGTCCGATCATGCTCGACCATCTCGCGACCGACCATGCCTGGGGCGACGCCGCGACCTCGTTGCTGGCGACCGCCGCCGACGACCTCGATGCGGGTGCGCCACCGGCGCCGACGCTGCTCGCCTACCGCGGGGACGACCCGGTCGCCGTCGTCACGTTGCGCCCGTTCGAGCCCGGCGACCTGTTGCAGGCCCTCCTGGAGGTGCTGGCGCTGCTCCTCCCGCTCGGCGTGGACCGACTCGCACTGTCGGTCAGCGGCCGGGCCTGGTCCCTGGAGGACCCCATCCCGCCGGTGACCGACGGCGCCGACCTGCGAACCCGCGTCCTGCTGCTGACGTTCGCTGACGCCCACGAGCGCGACTGCCACACCCGCGTCGAGGTGCACCCGTTCGAGGATGAGGGGGAAGGGTGGTGCTTCGGTCCGGCGCTCGACGTCGACGACGCAGGCGCGGCCGACGCCGGCCTCGACCAGGCCCTGACCGTGCTGCTCGACGGCCGGGAGGAGCTCGCCGCCTCGACCGATGACCGGGCGATCGCGGCCCAACTCGGCCGGGTCCTGGTGCT
>SKNP01000287.1 GCA_007120485.1 Nitriliruptoraceae bacterium | reverse complement strand
TCCGGGTTGAAGGCGTCGCCGAGCTCCCCGACCACGTGCAGGAGCACCTGCGGCTTCAACGCGATCAGGACCACGTCGGCCGCTTCGATCGCCGCACGGTTGTCCAAGGTCGCCTTGACCCCGTGCTCGCGTTCGAGCTCCTCGCGGCGGTACTCGAGTCGAGTCGTGCAGATCACCTGGTGCGGCTGTACCCATCCGGAGCGCAGCAGACCCCGCAACAGTGCCTCGCCGATGCGTCCGGTGCCGATGATGGCCAGCGTGCCGTTCAGGGGGTCCTCCTCGTGCGTGTGCCGCCGATGCTACGGGCGCGCACGGTCGGCCGCCGTCGGAGCACCGTCCTGCTCGGACGGGGTGGCGTTCCCGACCGGGTTGGGCGGGAGCCCCACCCGTTCGCGCCATCGCTGCTCGACCGCCAGGTAGCCGGCGAACCCGGTCCGAAGCACCTGGTTGAAGGTCTCGTCGGCGAGGCGCAGCACCGCACCGAGCAACTCGTCGATACCGCGCTCGTCCAGTGCGGGGTAGGGGACGGCACCCGTGATGATCACGTCGCCTTCATCATCGAGCGCGAAGTGCACCGGCCCCGCCCGCTGGTTGCGTTGCAGCAGGAGGCGGAACACCGCCTCGTGCCCCTCATCGGGCGCGCCGGTGAACAGGGAGGTCACCTTGAGGGTCCGGTCCCCCAGCTCGAACAGGACCGGGATCGTGCGCTTCCACTCGCCGCTGAGCATCGTCATGGAACGGCGCTCGTCCACCGGCGTCATCTCGAGCTCGGCGGCGGCCAGTGCCGCCCGCAACCGCTCGGCGACCTCCTCGCGCATGCTCGTCCTCCGTCGTGTCGCCGCCCACGCTACGAGCTCGGGGACGGACCCGCCGTCGAGGCCGGCGACGCACCCCCCGCCGAGGTCGGCGCCGCAGATGGAGCGAGTTCCTCGACGACGGAGGCCGCCAACGCCAGCGCCCCGTCGGCGGTCAAGGCTTCACCGGTGGCCTGGACCTGCGCCGCCACGCTCGCCCCGAGCCGCTGCTCCGCCTGGGCGATGACCTCGTCCACCTCCGCGCGCTCGTCGGGGGTCAGTGCCACCTCGCCGGTGGTCCGCAACATCTCCGACGCGGCACACAGCTGCAGGGCGAGTTCATCGCGGCCGACCCCCGACGCGATCGCCCCGACCCCCCGCAGGTCGCGGGCGAGCCCGACGAAGTCGAACGCGCTGCGGGTCAGCTCCCGGACGGTGGCGAGGTTCTGTCCGTGCAGCGCGAGCGCCTCCTCGACCCGCCCCTGGCGCCGAGCCACCCAGGCCCAGCCGAGCCGTGACAGGCAGGCGCTCCACCGGTCGTCGGCGTCGAGGTAGTGGCGCTCGCTGGCTTCGAAGGCCGCCGCCGCGGCCGTCAGATCGCCGGTGGCCGTTGCCAGGTGGCCGGCGACGTCGGACAACCCGGCGAGCACCCACGGGTCCTCGCTCCCCTCGGCCTGCGCGGCGGCGAGGGTGCGCGCGGCGGCATCGGTCTGACCGCGAATCTGCCGCTGCTGCGCCAGCCGGGCGCGAGCCAGGACCATCAGGTCACGGTCCTCGACCTCCTCGGCCAGCCGCTCAGCACGCTCGAGCCGGTCGAGCGCCGCGACGGTGCGGCCTTCCGCACCGTCCAGCCGTCCCGCGCCGTAGGTCGCCCACGCGAGCCGCCGCCGGTCGAGGTCGCTGGTCCCGTCGATGCACGCGAGCACGCGGGTGAGCCAGCCGGCACCTTCGTGGGCGTGACCGAACTGGAGCCAGAACCACCAGATGCCGGCGACGATCCGCAAGGCGATATCCACCCGACCCTGCTCCAGCGACCAGGTCAGCGCCGCCCGCAGGTCGGCGTGGTCGGTGTGGAGCAGGTTGAGCCACCGCACCTGGTCCGCGCCCGTCAGCTCGGCGGCGGCGGCGTCCGCCAGGTCCGCGTGCCAACGGGCATGCGCCGCGGCGAGGGCGACCTCGGCGGGCGCATCCAACCGAGAGCGGGCGAACGACCGGATCGTCTGCAGCAACGCGTGACGGGCGGGCCCGATCGGCTCGCCGACCGTCTGCACCAACGAGCGGTCCACCAGGTCGTCGAGGAGCTCCAGCACGGCCTCGGCAGGCAGCTGCGGGTCGGCGCAGATGCCCTCGGCCGCCGTGACCGTGAACGGGCCCTCGAACACCGTCAGGCGGGCCAGCAGCTGCTGCGTCGGCGGTCGCAACAGCTCGTAGCTCCACGCGATGGCGGCTTCGAGCGTCTGATGGCGAGCGGGGACGCCGCGTCGGGAGGACCGCAGCATCCCGAACCGGTCGTCCAGCCGATCGGCGATCTCCTCGACCGACAGGACGCGGAGGCGGGAGGCGGCCAGCTCCAGCGCGAGCGGGATGCCGTCCAGCTCACGGCAGATGGCCGCGATCGTCGCGGCGTCATCCTCGCTCGGGGTGAACCCCGGTCGGACGGCGGCGGCACGCGCCACGAACAGCGCCGCCGCGTCGCTCTCCCCCAACTGGTCCAGCGACGCGTCGGCCGGTGGCAGCGAGAGCGACGGCACCCGCCAGGCCAGCTCCCCGTCGAGGTCGAGCGTCTGGCGGCTGGTGGCCACCACCTGGAGGGTCGGGCAGCGGCGCAGCAGATCCCCGATGACGGCCGCGCACTCGTCGACCAGGTGCTCGCAGTTGTCGATCAGCAGCAGGACCGGTCGGCCCCCGATCCGGGCGGCCAGGTCCTCGACGAGGTCCGGCATGGGTGCATCGTCGACCCCGAGCACCTGGGTGATGCTGCGGAGCACACCGTCGGCCTCGCGGACCGACTGCAGCTCGACCAGCCACGTCCCCCCGGCGAACCGGGAGGCCGCGTCGCGGGCCAGCTGGAGGCCCAGCTGCGTCTTGCCGCAGCCACCGGCGCCCGTCAACGTGATCAGCCGCGACCGCTCGAGCTCGTCCACCAGTCGCCGACGCTGGTCATCCCGACCGACGAGGTCGACCATCGCCGCCGGCAGGTTGCCGGGGACCTCGACCGCCGACGCGGCCACCGACGCGGGCGGGTCGTCAGCCCGACGCCGCGGAGGTCCGGGGTCTCTGGTCGCACGCACTCGGCCGCCGCCGGGCCCACGTGGCGCCGAGTCGGTGAGCAGGTCGTCGACCGGGGGCGCCAGCGACGGGTCCTGGGCCAGCATGCGTTCGTGCAGATCGTGGAGCTGGCGGCTGGGTTCCATGCCGAGCGCGTCGATCAGCAGGGTGCGCGCCCGACGGAAGGCGGCCAGGGCTTCCGCCTGGCGACCGGATCGGTACAGCGCCAGCATCGCCAGGCCGTGGAGACGCTCCCGCGTCGGGTTGGCCGCGACCAGTGGCTCGAGTTCGCCCGCGAGCTCCCGGTGACGGCCGAGGCTCAGGTCCGCAGCGATGCGCTCCTCGGTGGCCGACAGGCGGAGCTCATCCAGGCGCGTCGCCGCCGCACGTCCCCGCTCCCCCAGGTCGGCGCCCTCAGCGACCGAGCCGCGCCACCGCCCCAGCGCGCAGCGGAACCGCTGCGTGGCCGCCTCGTCATCGCCGGTCGCCACGATCTCGCGGGCCTCGAGGACCTCCTGCTCGAACGTCACCGCGTCGATCGAGACGGCCCGCGGATCGAGCCGATAGCCCGCTGAGGCTCTCACCAGCGTCGCCGGTGCGTCGTGGGCACCCCGCTCGGGCTCCAACGCCCGCCGTAGCCGCGAGAGGTAGCTCTGGAGCGTGTCGACCGCGCCTGGCTGGGCATCCGCACCCCACACCTCCGCCACGAGCGCCTCGCTGGAGACCGGGGCGCCCCCAGCCAACGCCAGCGCCGCCACGACGCTGGCCGGTCGGCGGCCACCGATCGCCACCGGCTCCCCCGTCGGAGTCAGCACCTCGACGGGGCCGAGCACACCGACGTGGATCACGCGCTGCTCTCCCTCCGGCTCGAGGCATCGGCCTCGGGCGTGGCCGACGTCGACAAGCCCGGTGGGCGCCACGGGCCTGCAGGGAAGCTGCAGGGTTCCCGCAACCTCCATCGGAGAGTCTGCCGCCTCAGCGCACTCAGCGCACGAGCCGTGGGCGGGAGAACCCCACGGCGACGCCACTGGCGAGAGGGAGCGAGCGCATGTTCGACGTCGATGGAGCGGTCATCACCACGATGACCATCTACCTGTTGATGATGGTGGGGATCGGGGTGTGGATGTACCTCCGCACCTCCAACCTGGACGATTTCGTGCTCGGCGGTCGGTCGCTCGGCAGCTTGCCGGCCGCGCTCAGCGCGCAGGCGTCCGACATGAGCGGTTGGTTGCTGCTCGGGCTGCCAGGAGCGATCTACGTCAGCGGCATCGGCGCGTCGTGGATCGGCATCGGCCTGCTGATCGGGACCTGGGCCAACTGGAAGTTCGTGGCCTCCCGGTTGCGCACCTACACCGAACGGGCGGGCAACTCGGTCACCTTGTCGGCGTACTTCGAGAACCGGTTCGAAGACAAGAGCCGGACGCTGCGCGCGGTCTCGGCCATCGTCACGGTGATCTTCTTCTCGTTCTACGTCGCCTCCGGGCTGGTCGCTGGTGGGCTGCTGTTCGAGATGGTGTTCGGTATCGACCAGACCACCGCCATCACCGCCAGCGTCATCGTCATCGTCCTCTACACGCTCCTCGGCGGGTTCCTGGCCGTGAGCTACACCGACGCCGTCCAGGGCGTGCTGATGGTCGGCGCGCTGATCCTGGTCCCGATCATCGCGGTCGCGGCCGACGGTGGCTTCGGGGCGATGTCCGAGACCGTCCGCGCGGAGTCCCCCACGCTGCTGCAGATGTTCGGTGAGGCCGGGTTCGAGGACGGCGCCTGGACCGTCGGCGGCTCCCTGGGGGTCATGGCGATCATCTCGAGCCTCGCCTGGGGCCTCGGCTACTTCGGCCAGCCACACATCCTGGCACGCTTCATGGGCATCCGTGACGCCTCGATGGTCCCGATGGCGCGTCGGATCGGTGTGAGCTGGGTCGCGATCTGCCTGGTCGGCGCGGTGCTGGTCGGGATCGCCGGCATCGCCTTCTTCGACGAACCGCTCGACAACCCGGAGACGGTGTTCCTCAGCCTGATCGGCGACACCATCAACCCGTGGATCGGTGGGATCCTGCTCACGGCCGTGCTCGCTGCGGTGATGAGCACCGCCGACTCGCAGCTGCTGGTGTCGTCCTCGGCGCTGACCGAGGATGGCTACCGCGCCTTCGTCAAGCCCGACGCCACCGACACGGTCCTGCTGTGGGTCGGTCGGCTGACGACCGTCGCGGTCGCCGCCATCGGCTACAGCCTCGCGCTCGGCGGCGGCACCGTCCTCGACCTGGTGGCCTACGCCTGGGCCGGCTTCGGCGCCGCGTTCGGCCCACCGATCGTGCTCTCGCTCTACTGGAACAAGATGACCGGTGCGGGTGCCCTGGCCGGCATGATCAGCGGCGCCGCCACCGTCGTGCTGTGGGACCTGTTCGCGCCCGGCAACCTCTACGAGATCGTGCCGGGGGTGATCGTCTCCGCCATCGCCGTGATCGTGGTCAGTCGGATGACGACGCCACCGCAGCGCGACTGGTCCGAGGCCGCCGTCGCGACCTACGAAGCCGCCTGACACCGCAAGGGGGTGGGCGAGGCGCACACCTCGCCCACCCCAGCCCCTGTCCGAGTGCTGGTAGCGAGCCGACGTCCAGGCGACGAGCATCGACCACGTCCCGGACCGGTGGGCTCGAGCGATCGACGTCGACCCGCACCGGCGGGCTCGCCCATCCGGCCAGCAGGGGCCGGCCACCCTCGATGACGGTCAGGCACAGGAGGCACACGGATGCTCCGGTGGATGCTGCTGCAGGCGGCCGACAACCCGACGTTGGCCGCGTTCGCCCGGTCGAGTTCCCTCGTCCGGGGCGTCGTCGACCGCTACGTGGCCGGAGAGTCGACCGAGGACGGCATCGCGGCGGCCTCGTCGCTGGCCGCGGGCGGGATCGACCTCACGATCGACCACGTCGGCGAGTTCGTCGACTCGATGGAGCAAGCCGAGCAGGCCGCCGAGGTCTACCGCGGTCTGCTCGAGCACATCGGTGACCGCGAGTTGCCCGCGGGCGTGTCGGTCAAACCCAGCCAGTTCGGCCTGCTGATCGACCGCGACGCCTGCGTCACCCTGATCCACGACGTCGCCAAGCGGGCCGCCACCGCGGGGGTCCACGTGACCCTCGACATGGAGGACCACACGGTCACCGAGACCACGGTCCGGCTGGTCGAGGAGGCGCACGCCGCCGGTGCGACCAACGTCGGCTGCGCGGTCCAGTCCTACCTCCACCGCACGCCCGAGGACGTCCGCCGCCTGACCCACCTCGGGGCCAGCATCCGGCTGTGCAAGGGCGCGTACGCCGAGCCGGCACACCTCGCGCACCAACGATCGGTCGAGGTCGCCCGCGCCTACCTCCGCGACGCCCGGTACCTCCTGCGCGAGGCGACCGAGCCACGGTTCGCGACCCACGACCACAAGCTGGTCGCCGCCATCAAGCGGGAGGCTGCCGAACTCGGACGCGACCGTGGCAGCTACGAGTTCCAGATGCTCTACGGCGTCCGTCCGGACATGCAGCGCGCCCTCGTCGCCGACGGCTACCGGCTGCGGGTGTACCTGCCGTTCGGCACCCAGTGGTACCCGTACTTCACCCGACGGTTGGCGGAGCGCCCCGCCAACCTGATCTTCTTCGCGCGGTCGTTGACCGCCGCGGCCCGCCCCGACCGTGCCGAGGAGCCCGAGACGGCCAGCTCCGACCAGGCTTGGTGACGCCAACACCCGTGCACGACCCGACCCGGTCCCCCGACCCCAACCCAGTCCCCCGACCCCCGGCCCCAACAGACCCGACCTCGGTCCCCCGAGACAGGAGGCCACCCGTGAGCGACGGCACCGTCCGCGTCCCCGACCCCTACAACGAGCCGGCGTTCGGCTACGCACCCGGCAGTCCCGAGCGCACCTCGCTCGCCGAGACGATCAGCACGATGTCGGCGCAGACGGCCGACCTGCCCTGCATCATCGGTGGTGAGGAGGTCCGCACCGGCACCACCTTCACCCAGCGCGCCCCGCACCGCCACGACCTCGCGCTCGCGGAGGTCCACGCCGCCGGTCCGGACGAGATGAAGCGGGCCGTCGAAGCCGCCAGCGAGGCCAAGACCGACTGGGCCCGCATGCCGTTCGAGCAGCGGGCCGCGATCTTCCTGCGGGCTGCCGACCTGCTGGCCGGACCCTTCCGCGATCGCATCAACGCCGCGACGATCCTGGGCCAGTCGAAGTCGGTGCAGCAGGCGGAGATCGACGCGGCGTGCGAACTGATCGACTTCCTGCGCTTCAACGTCGCCTTCGCGGCGCAGCTGTACGAGGAACAGCCGATCTCGGTCGACGGGGAGTGGAACCGCGTCGACCACCGGCCCCTCGACGGGTTCGTGCTCGCGATCACCCCGTTCAACTTCACCGCGATCGCCGGGAACCTGCCGACCGCCCCCGCGATCGTCGGCAACACCGTGGTGTGGAAGCCCTCGGAGAAGCAGGCGCTCGCTGCCCAGGTCACGATGGACGCGCTGCAGGCCGCCGGGCTGCCCGACGGGGTCATCAACCTCGTCCACGGCGACGGGGCGCTGGCCGCGGAGGTCGCGACCGCCGATCCTCGGTTCGCCGCGCTGCACTTCACCGGCTCGGAGACGGTGCTGTCGTCGCTGTTCCAGCAGGTCGGCAACAACGTCGGCCGCTACCGCAACTTCCCCCGCATCGTCGGCGAGTCCGGCGGCAAGGACTTCGTCGTCGCGCACCCGACCGCGGACGTCGACCGGCTGGTGATCGCCCTGGCTCGTGGCGCGTTCGAGTACCAGGGCCAGAAGTGCTCGGCCGCCTCCCGCGCCTACCTGCCGCGCAGCGTCTGGTCACGGACCCGCGACCGGATCGCCGACGTCGCGAACGAGCTGACGATCGGCGACGTCGGCGAGGACCTGTCGACCTTCATGGGTGCCGTCATCGACGGCAAGGCGTTCGCCAAGCACCGCGACGCCATCGCCAAGGCCACCGATGAAGGCGCCGAGCTCCTGGTCGGCGGGGACCTGGACGACTCGCAGGGGTGGTTCGTCCCACCGACGGTCCTGGTCAGCGACGACCCACGGTCGTCGACGATGACCACGGAGCTGTTCGGCCCTATCCTGACGATCCACGTCTACGACGACCACGGGTTCGAGGACATCCTCACCGAGGTCGACCAGGCCAGCGACTACGCGTTGACCGGCGCGATCTTCGCCGACGACCGTCGCGCCGCTGCGCACGCGACCGAGGCCCTGCGCCAGTCGGCCGGCAACCTCTACGTCAACGACAAGCCGACCGGCTCGATCGTCGGCCGGCAGTGGTTCGGCGGCGCTCGCCGCTCGGGTACCAACGACAAGGCCGGCTCGGTCCTGAACATGATGCGCTGGATCTCCCCCCGCGCGATCAAGGAGACCTCGGTCGCGCCGACCGACTGGCGCTACCCGCACCAAGGGTGAGCGCGGGGTCGTCCGCGGCGGGCGGCGGCGGGATCGCCGTCGGCCGCCGCGGCGCACGTGCGTCCGCACCCGACCCACGGCCCCGGGTTCAGCCCACCAGCGCGGCGACCTCGTCGGCCCGGTGCTCGGCGACCACCTCGGCGTACGAGGCGGCCAGACGGTCGACGGTCCGGTCCCATGAGGCCGCCCGGGCGTCGGCGATCCCGGCACGCGACGCGGTCTGCCAGGCCGCGTCGTCGTCGAGGTAGCGCAGCACGGCCGCGGCGTGATCCGTCGGCTCGTGCCCGGGGACCAACGTGCCGCCGGCGCCGACGACCGCCTCGAGCCCGGGAACGTCGGCGGCGACCACGGGCGTGCCGCAGGCCTGCGCTTCGAGCGCGACGAGCCCGAAGGTCTCGCTGCGCGACGGGGCGAGCAACACGTCCGCCGCGTGGTAGTGCGCGGCCAGCTCGGCCTGGTCGACCGCGTCGACGAGCGTGATCCCGTCGGCGACCCCCAGCTGGTCCGCGAGGGCGCGCAGTTCGTCGGGGCCGGTGGTGCCGAGCCCCGCACCGGACGCACCACCGACGATCCGTAGGCGGGCATCGGGACGCCGTTCGCGTACCGCCGCCAACGTCCGGACCGCGACGTCCGGCCCCTTCAGCGGCTGCAGGCGCCCCACGAACAGCAGCTCGGGCGCGCGATCGGCGCGCGGCCGCGGCCCCGGCTGGAACCGGTCCAGATCCACCCCGGCCGGGACGACGGTCAGCTGCGCGCCGGACAGGCCGTAGGCGCGGTGCAGCAGCCGGGCTTCCCCGCAGGTGAGCACCAGGACCCGATCAGCGTCGCGGGCGACCCGCTCCTCCGCGATCAGCCGCAACGGCGGTTCCGGCAGGTCACCGGGGGCGAGGGTGGCGTTCTTGAGCACCCCGAGGGTGTGGAAGGTCTGGACCAGGGGCACATCCCACCGGGGGGCGAGTCGTCGCCCGACCCAGCCGGACAGCCAGTAGTGGGCGTGCAGCACGTCGTGGGAGCCCGCGGTCGGGTGTCGCTGCAGGGCCAGGACGAAGCTGCACAGGTGGTTGGCCAGCTCCTGCTTGTCGAGCGGCCGGGCCGGACCCGCATCGAGGTGGTGGACGACCGCCCCGTCGGCGAACGGGACCGACGCCGGGGTGGTCGGGTCGGTGCGGCGGGTGAACACGTCGACCTCGACGCCACGCGCCGCGAGCCGACGCGCCACCTCCCGGACGTAGACGTTGAGACCGCCGCCGTCACCGGTGCCGGGTTGGTCGAGGGGCGAGGTGTGGACGCTGAGCAGTCCGACCCGCCGCACGCCGGGTTCGAGCGCGTCGCTCACCGCTGGCCCCGAACCAGCGTCAATCGCCGCAGCGGACGGTCCGTCGCCCCGAACCGGTACTTGTACTCCTCGTCGCCCCGCAGCAGGTCGAACACCGCGTAGCCCTCGTCGGCGGCACGCTCGATCAGCAGCGTGACCATCACCATCCCCGGCGCGAGCGAGCCGAGGGTCGGGTCGAACGCGGAGTTGTACAACCCCCACTCGCGGCCACGGACCAGCGAGATCGTCGAGGCGGCCGGGAGCCCGCCGACGTGCAGCTCGTGCAGTTGGAAGGTGCCGTCGTCGACGAACTCGGTCGCCAGCGCCTTGAACCAGGCGTGGTGCTCCTCGCGCCGGAAGAACCCGGCCTTCTCCGGGAAGCTCTCCGCCGCCTGGTCAAGGAAGGCGTCGAGCCGTCCGACCACCTCGTCCGGCGGCACGGTGACCAGGTCCAGTTCCCCGGCGTCACGGGCGAGCTTGCGGGCCTTGCGTGTGAGTTCCTGACGCGTCCGACCCGGCAGGGCCGCCAGGTAGGCGTCGTAGCTGCCGGGCAGTGGCACACGGGGACAGACGTCCTCACGGTCGTCATCGAAGACCATCAGGTCGTGACGCTCGATCGCGCGACGGAACGCATCAGGCCAGCCGCTGTCCTCCGCGAGCCCGCCGGCGACGAACTCGTCCCAGTCGACGTCCTCCGCGAGGTTGGCGAGGTAGGCGTCCGCGACGTCGTAGCGGTCCTCGGGCCGGCTGACGGGGCCGAGGTAGTCGGTGACCTCCGTACCCCCCTGGAAGCGCCGGATCTCCTCCGGTCCCGTCGCCGCCCCCGAGAGGTCGTTGGCATCGGGGACGACGCCGATGAGCCGACCGTCGCGGTGCACCGCGTGCACACGCACGGGGGTGCCGCTGCCCAGCGTCGTGGCCCACACCCCGAGGAACCGTGGTCCGTGGAACACCGTGGCGTACGGGTCCTGGTCGAGCAGCAGCTCCCACTCGGAGCGCAGGTCCGCGGGTAGCGGCCCCTGGTGCGTGCGCAGCTCGATCACGTCGTGCCTCACCTGGTCGGTCGCGGGCGGTGGACGGACACCCGCACGGACAGCAGCTTGCGGTCAGCAGCCTTCAGCAGCTCGCGGTACCTCGACGGATGGTAGTGGACGCAACCACCCGCCCCCGGGGCCGACGGGCTGGTCCGGCGCGGCGGACGTGCGGGTCGGGTGCGGGTGGCGCCCGGGGCAGGTGCCGGTCAGGCTCGGCCGCAGGGCGGACCCGGGCCCGAGCCGTCCTGGTCGAGCAACGTCAGACCGAGCGCTCGGATTCCTCGTCCGGTGACGCCGCTTCCACGGACGCGTCGTCGACCCCACCGGTGGTGACCGCGTCGAGCAGGGCGCGGCGTCGGCTCACGCGGCTCGGCTGGAGCTCCGATAGCCGCCGGAACGAGCGGTACATCTCGGTCAGCGCCTGCCGCTGAGCGTCGGTCAGGTGCGGGTCGAGGGCGATCGCCTCCTCGACGTCCTGCGGCGTCTCTCGCTCGTCGAGGATCCCGG
>SKNP01000047.1 GCA_007120485.1 Nitriliruptoraceae bacterium | reverse complement strand
CGCTGGCGCGAGCCGCCGACCACCTGCTGACCACCGCCACCGTGGAGACCACCTTCCGCTCCGGTGCGATGGCCAGCCGCACCGCCCAGCTGGTCATCGTCGACTGCCTGTTCGTCGGCGTGGTCCAGGCGACCTACGACCGGTCCGTGGACGCGCTGGCCCGGACCCTCGACGCCGTCCGTGACCGCCGGGAGGGCGCACGATGAGCGATCCGCAGCTCGACGGTGACCTGCCCACCGAGGCGCGAAACCCCCGGACGCTCGGGATCGACGAGGTCGGCACCCTCGACCTGCTGACGATCATCAACCGTGAAGACGTCACCGTCGCCCAGGCGGTGGCCGCATGCCTGCCGGTGCTCGCCGAGGTGGTGGACATCGCCGCCGAGCGGATGCGCGCGGGCGGACGCATCCACTACGTCGGCGCCGGGACCTCGGGCCGGCTCGCCGTGCTGGACGCCGCGGAGCTCGAGCCGACCTTCTCGCTGGAGCCCGGCCGTGTCGTCGCCCACCAGGCGGGTGGCACCGAGGCACTGACCAACGCGATCGAAGGTGCCGAGGACCGAGCCGAGGAAGGTGCAGCGGCCGCCGCCACCGTGGTGGCCGACGACCTGGTCATCGGCCTGGCCGCCAGCGGCCGCACCCCGTTCGTCCGCGCCGCGCTGGAGACCGCGGCAGCGAACGGTGCGGCGACCGTGCTGGTCAGCTCCAACCCGCAAGCCCCGATCGCCGCCGTGGCCGACTGGCACATCTGCGTGGACACCGGCCCGGAGGTCGTGGCCGGCTCGACCCGCATGAAGGCTGGCACCGCGCAGAAGCTGGTGCTCAACGCCTTCTCCACCGCCGTGATGGTCCGGCTCGGCAAGACCTACTCGAACCTGATGGTCGACCTCCACGCCACCAACGACAAGCTCCGGGCCCGGACCCTGACGATCCTGCACGAGGCCACCGGCGCCGACGAGGCCGCCTGCCGTCAGGCGCTGCACGCCGCCGACGACGACCTCAAGACCGCCCTGGTCATGCTCCGGTCCGGGCTGGCCCCCGGCCCGGCACGCGCCGCCCTCGACCGCAACGGCGGCAACGCCCGGCAGGCGCTGCACGAACTGGGCGCCTCGACCGACCCAGGCGGGCCGACCGACCCAGGCACGCCAACCGACCCAAGCACGCCGACCGACCCAAGCACGCCGACCGACCCAAGCACGCCGACCGACCCAGGCACGCCGACCGACCCAGGCACGCCGACCGACCCAAGCGCGCCGACCGACCCAGGCACGCCGACCAGCCCGGCCGTCAACGCCCGAGACGACGGGGAGGGCTGAGATGAGCGACCGCCTCCAGGTCCGCGAGGCCACCGACGCGGACGCCCCCGCGATCGCCGGGGTGATGTGCCGTGCGTTGCAGGCCGCCTACCTCGGTCCCGACCACGTGGCCTCGGTCGATCCCGATGCGGCCGAGCTGGCACGCCGGGACGTCCCCGACGCTCGCCGTCGGCTCGTCACGCTCTCCCCGGTTGATCTGGTCGGCGGCGCCCGCGCCGCGCTGGTGTCCGACGACCCGGCCGACCGCACCCTGGTCGCGGTCCTCGACGGCGAGGTGGTGGGCTTCCACCGCCTGCGCGTCCACGCGGCCGCGCCCACCACCTCGACGCGGACGTCCGAGCAGACGGACGTGACCTCCGCCCCCGACCGCTCCCCGACCGGCCCGGCGGATGACGCGTCCGGACGCACCGGCGAGGTGGCCTCGCTCTACGTCGACCCGGACGCCTGGCAGGCCGGCAGCGGCGACCGCCTGCTCCGCGCCGGGCTCGAACAGCTCCACCTCGACGGCTGTTCGACCGCGTTCCTGTGGGTCGCCGAGGAGAACGAGCGCGCCCTGCGCTTCTACCGGCGGCGCGGGTTCGTCGCCGACGGCGCGACGCAGACCTACCGACTTCAACCTTGGGGGGTCGACCTCGGCGTCGAGCTCGGACTCGTGCGGCTCGTCCGCGACCTCCCACCGTCCGAGCCGGAGGCGCAGGGGGACGCCTCCGGTCTGCATGACGCCGGCATGCACGACCACCCCACCGCAGCAGCGTTCGGACCGGCAGGGCCGTCAGGCCCGTCCGAGCGTGACCGCACCTGAGAACCAGCGAAACCCCAAGGAGGCCACGACATGGCCCGTCCACGGCACACCAAGCGGCGCCCACGCCCCGTGCAGCTGCTGGCGCTGTTCAGCGCGTTCGCGCTGTTGCTCACCGCCTGCGACCTCGACGATCTGGACGATCCCGAAGCGATCGATGACGACGGCGAGGAGGAGGTCGACGACACCGACGACCCCGACGACACCGACGACGATGCCGAGCCCGACGACGAGGAGCCGGACGAGGACGCCGCTGATGGTGGCGTGCTCACCATCGCCCGGTCGGCGGACGTCGACAACCTCGACCCGCACCTGGCCACCGCGTTCCAGAGCCGCCAGGCGCTCGAGCTGGTCTTCGAGACGCTGACCGAGTTCGACGAGGATCTGGAGGTCGTCGAGGGGCTCGCCGAGGACTGGGAGTTCACCGACGAGGGTGAGACGCTCACCTTCCAGCTGCGCGACGGTGTCCAGTTCCACGACGGTGAGGCGCTCACCGCCGAGGACGTCGCCGCCACGATCGAACGGCTCACCGACCCCGACAGCGGCGCGGTCGCCGGCATCAACTTCGCGGCGATCGAGTCGGTCGAGGCGACCGATGAGCTGACCGTGGAGATCTCCCTGAACGAACCGGACGTGTCCCTGCTCGCGGCCTTCGCCGACGCCAACGCCGCGATCGTCCAGGCCTCGGTGCTCGAGGACGGCGAGGTCGGTGACGACCCGGTCGGTACCGGCGCGTTCGCGTTCGACGAGTGGCAGCAGGGTGAGGCGTTCATCCTCACCGCCAACGACGACTACTACCGCGACGGCCCCTACCTCGACGGTGTCGAGATCCGGGTCGAGCCGGAGCAGGCGTCGATCGCGGCCGGCATGCAGGCCGACAGCTTCCACATCGGCGTCATCGAGGACCCGAACATCGTGCTGACGCTGCCGGAGGACGAGCTGG
>SKNP01000084.1 GCA_007120485.1 Nitriliruptoraceae bacterium | reverse complement strand
CGGGGACGTCCGTCACGTGCAGGCCATCGCGCGGGCGGCCGGGTGGCGGCGAGGCGGATGCGCCCCGGGCTGGGCGTCGATCAGCGACGGTCACGAGGCACCTCCTCCAGGTCGGTCACCGACCGATGGTACCGGGCTTGCACTCGCCATCCCAGGGTGCCAACCCACCCCACTCCCGGTGGTCGGTGGCCCGACCACCCGGGCAGGTTCGGACCTCAGGCGACGTCGACGAGGTTGCCGAGCAACGTCCCGAGCCCGTAGCCGAGCGCTCCGGCACCACCACCGATGACCAGCATCCGCAGCCCGGAGCGCCACGGATGTCGTTGCGTGAGCTTGGTGAGCGCGGCGCCGGCACCGAACAGCACGAGCATGCTCATCACGATGCTGCTCAGCACCGCGACGATGCCGGAGGTGACCATGAACGGCAGCAGCGGGACGGACCCGCCCACCGCGAACAGACCTGCGTTCGCCCCGGCGGCGCGGTACGGGCTGACGTTCGCGTCCTCACCGATCGAGGCACCGGCTTCGAGCAGCTCACGTTGCGTGCGGACGCTGACGTACTCCCCGGCCCCCATCGACATGGCACCGGACACCAGCCCGGCCGCGCCGGCGACCAGCACCGCCCCGGGGCTGATCTGCGCGCCCGCCACCCCCATGATCAGACCGAAGTTGGACACCACCCCGTCCTGCACACCGAACACCCCGGCGCGGATCGTGTTCGAACGCTCGAGGACACCGTCCTCGTCGCCACCGTTTACCACCACGGGTCGGGTCCGTTCCTCGTCGGTCGTCTGCACCTCGACGTGCCGAAGATAGAGGTCACCTGGACCGACCGCCCACGTGCGTGTCCAGCGGCTCCGAACGTGCTGCCCTAGGGTGCGGAACCGTCCGGACGCGGCGTGGAGCCGCACGTGGCGCAGGAGTGACCGATGCAGCCAGACACCCCCGCGGAGGCAGGCGGCGATCAGCGGGCGACCTCCGAGGTCGTCGCCTCGTTGATCGCGAACCTCCAGGCCCTCCTCAAGACCCAGTTCGAGCTGCTGAAGCTCGAGGTCACCGGCATCGCCCGGGACAAGGGCATCGCCGTCGGGCTGTTCATCGGCGCCGCGCTGTTCGGGTTCTTCGTCCTGGCGTTCGTCGGCGTCACCGGAGCCCACGCGCTCGCCCTGGTGCTCCCACTGTGGGCGGCATGGCTGATCATCACCGGCGTCTACCTGTTGATCGCCGCCATCCTGGCGCTGGTCGGCGTCAAGCTGATGAAGCGTCCGATCAAGCCCGAACGGACCCAGCAGGAGCTCGAGACCCTCAAGACGTGGGCGCAGGAGCAGGTGCAACGATGAACGACGCGACCCACCGCCATGACCCCACCGGCCCCGACGACGGGACCTCCGAGTCGACCTCCGGGAGCGGTTCCCCCGTGGACCGAGTCAAGGCGGAGGTGGAGCGCGCCAAGGGCACCGTCGACGAGGTCAAGTCGGAGCTGAGCGCGGCGTTGGAGGCGCGTCGGGGTGGCCCCGTCGAGACGCCCGATCAGGCGACGGCACGGCTCCGCGAGCTCCGGGAGTCGATGGGCCGTGACCTCCAGGCGTTGCAAGGGCGCGCCCCCGATCCCACCCAGATCAGCCCGGAGACGCGCCGCAACGCCCTGGCCGTGGGTGGTGGCGCGGTCGTGACCGTGGCCTCCGTGGCGATCACCATGATCGTCCGCAAGCGCCGCAAGACCCAACGTGAGGCGGACGCCGAGGTGCAGCGCCAGGCCGAGGCACTGGCGCGAGCGCTCGCCCGGATCGAAGCCGGCGAGCCGCACGACGATGCGGACGCCTCCGGCGGGCTCGGCAAGAAGCTGGTGCTGGCGGCGGTGCTCGCCGCCGGTGCCGGGGCTGGTGGGATCGCCTGGCGGCTGCGGACCGGCGAACCGCCCGAGGTCTTCGGCCCGGGATCGATCGACCCCGCCACCGGCCCGGACGACCTGGTGGGCTGACCGGGGTCGTCCCCGGGGTGCACCCGGCGTCCGGTTCGACGCGCCGTCGACCAGGTGGTCTCGCTCAGCTCAGGTCGCTCGCGTCACCGCCGAGCGCATCGACGATCGTCGCCGCGTTGCGCCGCATCAGCTCGAGGTAGGTGTGCTCTGCATCGCCCGGCTCGCCGGGCAGGACGTCGTCGGCCAGGTCGTCGACGTAGTCCGCGCCGGTCTCCTCCGCGATGCGCTCCAGGACCGGCGTCGGGAACTCCTCGCTCCCGAAGATCACGGGGGCGTCCAGTTCCCGCACGAGATCGATGACCTCGCGGATCTCGGACGCGGACGGATCGGACAGGTCCGTCGGCTGCACGGCCGTGGCGTACTCCAGGCCGTAGTCCCGGGCGAAGTAGGTCCACGCGTCGTGGTAGGTGATCAGCGTCCGTGCCTGCGCCGGGATCGTCTCCGTCGCGTCCACGATCCGCTGGTCGAGGTCGTCGAGGTCGTCGAGGTAGCTCGTCGCCGCGCCCTCGTACGTCGTCGCGCCATCCGGGTCGAGTTCGCTGAGCGTCTCCGCGATCGCGTCCACCAGGTCGGCGGCGTTGCGCACCGACGTCCAGACGTGCGGGTTGGGTCCCAGCCCGTCATCACCGTCGCCATGGCTGTGCCCGTCCCCATCGTCGTCGTGGCTGTGCCCGTGATCGTCGTCGTGGCTGTGCCCGTGATCATCGTCGTGGCTATGCCCGTGATCGTCGTCATCGTGACGGTGGCCGTGACCATCGTCGTGGCTGTGGTCGAAGACCAGGTCGTCATCGTCCAAGGCGAGCTCACCGAGGAGGACCAGCGGTGCACCATCGGGCAACCGCTCCTCCGCCAACTGCAGGGCGCCGTCGTTGAGGTCCAGGCCGACACCGATGTAGGCGTCCGCCTCGGACAGGTTGACGACGTCCTGCGGACGAGGTTCGTAGGTGTGCGCGTCCGCGCCGGCCGGGACCAGCGAGGTCACCTCCACCCGGTCCCCGCCGACCTGCTTCACCAGGTCAGCCATCGGGCTGACCGTGGCGACGACGCTGACGGCCGGATCCTCCACCTCGGCGTCATCGGCGTCGTCGGCGTCTTCGTCCTCGGCGAGTTCGTCGTCGCCGGCATCATCGGCAGCGTCATCACCCTCGGATGTGTCGCCGTCCTCGGAGCCGGCGACATCGAGCCCGTCGTCGGCCTGGTCCGCGTCGGTCCCACAAGCAGCGAGCCCGACGGCGAGCACGACCAGCGCGGCGAGCACGCGAGCGGAGGAGAACGAGGTACCCGCCATCGAGTGGCTCCTGGGAACGAGGGTCGGACGTGGGCTGCCGGTCCGCCGCCTCGGCGACGAACGGGACACCGCGATGCGACGGCCGCGCCATGCTAATGCGAACCCTTCGCAGTATAACGGGTGGGCGGTCAGCCAGCCACGGGTCGACCGTCGTCGCTGCCATCCGGATCGCCACGTGGTTCGTCCCGGACGTCGCCGATCGCCGACGGCACGGGACGACGTGCCCGTCGGAGCCGTCGCCGGCCGAGCGATGCGGTGACGATGAACACCACCAGGAACGCCGCTGCGCCGGTGAGCACGATCGTGGGGCCACTCGGCACGTCGACGTGGAAGGAGGCGTAGAGCCCGATGACGCTGGCCGCGACGCCCAACCCGGTCGACGCCCACAGCATGACGCCGATCGAGCGGGTGACCAGCCGCGCCGTGGCCGCCGGGATGACCACGGCTGCGGCGATCAGCAGGACCCCGAGCACCCGAACGGAGGCCACGACGACCGCCGCGGTGCTCAGGCTGAAGACCAGTTCCATCGCCCGGGTCCGCACGCCGTGCACGCCGGCCACCTCCGGATCGAAGGTCACCGCGACCAACTTCTTGTGCAGGGTCACCAGCACGATGGCGAACGCGAGCCCGACCACGACCGCGACCGTCAGATCGGTGCGGTCGACGCCGAGGATGTTGCCGAAGAGCATCGCCTCGACGTTCACCCGGGTCGGTACCACCGACAGGGTCGCCACGCCGATCGCGAAGATCGCGGTCGTGACGATCCCGATCGCGGCGTCCACGTGCAGCTCCGGACGGCGGGTGACCCGATCGATGAGCAACGCCGACAGCACCGTCGCCGCGATCGCGCCGACGTACAGATCCGCACCCAGGGCCACGCCGACCGCCACCCCGCCCAGCACGCTGTGCGCCAGGCCGTGACCGATGTAGCTCATCCGGCGCAGCACCACGAACGTGGACAGCGCGCCGCACATCGCCCCGATCACCACCCCCGCCAGCATCGCCCGCGTGAAGAACGTGTACTGGAACGGCTCGACCAGCCAGTCGATCACCACGGCAGCTCCACCTCGTCGTGTCCCTGGCGGCCGTCCCTGCGCGGGCCATCCTCCTGGCGGGCGGGATCGTGGCGGGCGGGATCGTGGCGGCTGGGATCGTGGCGGGCGGGATCGTGGTGGACGGGATCGCGACGGTGCGCGGCCGCATCGTGGAGCTCGACCTGCTCGGCGTCCACCACCACGATCCGGTCGCCGTCGCGCAGCACCTGGAGCGGCGCACCGAAGGTTCGCTGCAGCGCATCGGGGGTCAGGACCTCCGCCGGTGGCCCGTCCGCGGTGATGACCTGGTTGAGGCAGACCACCCGCGGCAGATGCGCCGCGACGAAGTTGAGGTCGTGGGTGGTCAGCACGACCGTCAACCCCTCGTGGTGGAGCTGTCCCAGCAGCTCGAGCACATCCCGCCGCGTCGCCAGGTCCACCCCCGAGGTCGGCTCGTCGAGAAGGAGCAGCTCGGCGTCCCTTAGCAGCGCCCGGGCGAGGAACATCCGCTGACGCTGCCCGCCGGACAGTTCACGGATCCGGCGGCGTTCCAATCCGCCGAGACCGAGCCGTTCGAGCAACGCTCGGGCCCGCTGCTTCTCCCCCCGGGAGAACCACGGCACGGGAGCGCTCGTCGCCGCCTCACCGAGCAGGACCACCTGCTCGACCGTCACCGGGAACTCCCAATCGACCGCTTCGAGCTGGGGGACGTAGCCGACGCCGGCGGGGACGTTCGACGGCTGTACCGCACGCCCCAGCACCTCGACCCGCCCCTGGTGCCGCGCCGCCCGACCGGTCAACAGCCGCAGCAACGTGGTCTTGCCCGACCCGGACGGGCCCACGATCCCGACGAAACTGCCTCGCGGCACCGTCAGGCTCAGATCACGCAGGACGGTCTGGCCGCCGTAGCCGACGGCCACCCCTTCGAGGTCGACGGCCGGTGGCGGCACGGCCGGTGGAACGTCGCCGGACGGCACGGTGCTCCTCATCGCGAACGGCTCGCAAGTGTAGAGGCGCCGACCGGCACACACGTCCGGCGATCGGATCCGCCTGCGCGTCCGAGATGTCGACCGCCGGTTACGGTGCGCGCCCGACCGAGCCGACGGAAGCGCCCGCGGTGCGTGACATGACCATCGTCGCCGACCCGACCCATCGTCGGCACGACCCGCCGTACGACCTCGACGCCGGGCAGCGCCGCGCACCACGTCACGAACGCGCCGAACGCGTGGACCGGATCGAACAGCACCTGCACGAGCTCGGGTGGCTGATCACCGATGCCGTCCCGTCGGGCAACGACCCGCTGACCGCCGTGCACGACCCGGACCTGGTCCGGTTCCTGCGCGACGGCTACGACGCCTGGCGCCGTGCAGGTGGTGCCGAGGTCATGATCCCCGACACCCACCCCTCGCCGCGGTGGGCACGGGGAGGCCGCCGCAGCCGCTCGCTGATCGCCGAACTCGGCTGGTGGTGCTTCGACACCGCGACGCCGCTGGTCGAGGGCTCCTACGCGGCGGCTCGTGCCGCGGTCGACGTCGCGGTCACGGCGGCGGACGCCGTCGCGTCCGGCACGGCGCTGGCCTACGCGCTCGTGCGGCCGCCCGGGCACCACGCCGGACCCGACTACCTCGGCGGCTTCTGCCTGTTCAACCCGGCTGCGGTGGCGGCTCGCCGGCTGAGCGAGGGTGGTCGGGTCGCGGTCCTGGACGTCGACGTCCACCACGGCAACGGCACGCAGGACGTGTTCTGGCGCGACCCTCAGGTGGCCTACGTGTCCCTCCACGCCGACCCCGATCACCAGTTCCCGTTCTACTCCGGCTTCGCTGACGAGGTCGGCGAGGGTCCGGGCCGCGGCTCGACCCACAACCTGCCGCTGGCACCCGGCAGCGGGGACGACACCTACCTCGCCGCGCTCGAGCAGGCCGCCGAGGTAGTGGACGCCTTCGACCCCACGGTGCTGGTGGTCTCCGCAGGGCTCGACCTGGCCGCCGACGATCCGGTCGGGCAACTCGCCGTCAGCGACGACGGCCTGGAGGCGGTCGGTCGGACGATCGCAGCACTGGACCGGCCGACCCTGGTGGTCCAGGAAGGCGGGTACGCGGTCGACCGGCTCGCTGAGCAGGTGACGCGGTTCCTGGACGGCGTGCGGACGGGGTGACGGCCGTCGGGGGCTAGCCGGTCGCCTGCCGGGTCACGATGCCGGGCAGGATCCCGGCCTCGAGCAACGGGCCGACCAGCGGGGTCAGGGCCTGGCGCAGCTGCTCGGTGCGGTCCTCGCCGAACGAGACGTAGCCCTGCGCGGCCAGCTCGTCGGTTCGTTCCTCCAGGCGGGTGCGCAGCTGCTCGCCCGCGTCGGTCAGCGCGCCGTCCGCGTCGAGGATCCCGCGAGCCTGCAACCGGGCGACGCCGGCGTCCCACTCGGCGTCGTCGAAGCCCCGCATCGGACCGAGGACCTGCCGCAGCTTGGCGCTATCGCCGCGGGCGCTCAGGTGCGACTCCACCCCGTCGAGCTCGGCTTCGACCAGCAGCGCGACGTGCGCATCTCCGCGGCTCTCGCGCAGCCGACAGCTCGCCTGCCACAGCGCGACCGCAGGGTCGTCAGCTTCCGGTACCGAGGACCAGGCGGCGGCCAGCGGCCGTCCCAGGATCGGGTGCAACAACGCGGCTTCTCGCGCCAGTTCACCGGCCCGTGCGACCTCGGCGTCCAGCCCCTGCCACACCTCGGCGAGCACCGCACCGATCGCGTCCTGCGTGGCCAGACGGACCTCCTCCGGTGAGGCGAACGACCAGGCATCCGGCAGGGCGCGGGCGAGCAGCCGGGGCGAGAACCCGTAGAAGGTCGCCGTCGCCATCTCCGGCCCGACCGGCCCCATCGGGGCGATCCGACCGGCCGTGTAGCCCATCATGCGGCCCTTGAGCCCGACCGACGCGTGCGCCTCATGGACCGCCGGCGCGAAGTAGACGGGCGTGTGGATCGCCTCCAACCGGCCGTGGAGTCGGCGTGCGGTCGCCCGCTGGTCGGCCGCCGTCGCCAGCGAGATCGGTTCGTCGTTGGTCACGTCATCTCCTCCGCCTCCCGCGGCACCGTAGGCGAACGGCCGTCAGGTTCGGGGCGTCGTCCTGCGCCTACCCTCCCGGCCGCCAGCGCGGTCCTCTCCACCTACCCTGCTCCTCCGCCGCCCCTGCCCCCGCCCCCGGCGCCCGAGCCCGTCGCGTCCGGCCGAGGTCCCCGTCATGAACCAGAAGCTGACCCGCGAGGAGGCCGCCCGACGGCTGGGGTTGACCACCAGCGCGGAGGCGGGCGATGTCAAGCGTGCCTATCGGCGGTTGGCGCGCGAACACCACCCGGACCTCGGCGGTGACAGCGACACGTTCGACGAGTTGCAGCGGGCGTACGAGCGGATGGTCGATGACCCGGCGCCGGCCCCCTCGGTCTCGCGGGGTCGGCCGTCCCGCCCGCCGGTCCCGTTCGTCGACGAGACCGAGGTGGCCGACATCACCCGCGTCGACTGGCAGGCGGAGCTTCCCGACGGTGACCTGCGGTTGGATGCGGACCGGCTGGCCCTGTGGCTGGCCAGCGGGTCCGACGCCGCGGTCCGCGCGATGGAAGCGATCTCGCGCTCGCCGGGGTCGAAGCTCAACCGGGTCGCGCACGTCATGTCGGAGGAGTTCACGTCCACGCTGCGGGTCGCCGAGGTGATGGACGACCAGCGTCGCCCGGTCGTCGCCGTCGACGTCGTCGGGGCCACCCGACGCGCTCGTCGGGCGCTCGACCGCGTCGCGCTCGACGGTGGCTGGGTCCGCACGCGACGCTCGACCGCGACGCAGGTGCGGGCGACGCTGCCGCCGTCGCCGGACCGTCGCGCCACGGCCCTGCGCGCGACCGACCGGCTGACCGCGATGCTCGAGCAGCTTCGCTGGCCGCTGACCAGCTGGATCGTCGTCGGCGACCGACGCCGCTGACCAGCGCGAGCGGTCAGCAGCGCTGCGGCGGGTCGAGGTTCTGGCCCTCCAGGCGCGCGAGCAACGTGTCGATCGGGACCGCCAGGCCGGTGTTGGCCCCCGTCTCGATCGCGAAGATGACCCCGACGACCTGTCCGTCCTCGTCGAACAGCGGCCCACCGGAGTTGCCCTGACGGATGTCGGCGTCGACGCGTATCACGTCCGAGGGCTCGCCGAGCAGCTCCCCGCTGGCTCGGCCCACCACCTCGCCCTCGGTGATGGTGACCGCTCCCCCACCGGGGTAGCCGACGGCGTGGACCACCTCGCCGTCCTCCAGCGGGCGGTGACGGAGCTCCGCGGTGGGCAGCCCGTCCGCGTCGGCCAGCTCCAGCAGGGCGAGGTCGGAGTCGTTGGCGACCCCGGTGACCTGGGCGTCGAGGCGGTGTCCGTCCCACGTGCTCACCGTCACCTGGAGCGGCAGGTCCAGCACGTGGCGGTTGGTGACCACGACGCCGCCGGGCAGCACGAACCCGGAGCCGAGGCCCAGCTGGTCGCAGCCGAGCGACCGGATCCGCACCGTGACGGCCTGCGCCTGGCGTGCCACCGACTCCGCCGCCGGCGTGGCCACCTCCACCGGTTCAGGCAGCTCGTCGTAGGTGTCGGCAGCGTCCTCCGGTGGGTCGATGGCTTGCGGTGGCGGGTCCACACAGCCGCCGGCCAGGACGACCAGGACGACCAGGCCCGCCAGGAGCCAGCGCAACCGTCGCCGGGGAACGAACGGCAGGTCGGCGGACGGGCGCCGGGCCGAGGGCCGGTGGGCCGCCGGCTCGGTCGTCACGGCCCCACCAACCGGTCGGCGGCCGTGCTCGCCGCTCGTGCGTCCTCGCGCGCCTGCGAGCAGAGGTCGGTGACGCGCTCGGCCTGGGCGTTGAGTGGGTCGACGTCCACGGGGTCGCCGCTCGACGCTGCGTTGAAAGCCTCGACCGAGGCGCCGTGGAGGTCGAAGAGCAACTCCACGCACGTGTCCAGCGACTCGGTGGCGTCCGCGACCTGCTCGGAGAGCTCCACGAAGGTGTCGCGCTGGACCTGCACGGTGGTGACGTCGTCCTCCGCGCGAGCCTTCTCCTCCGCCAACTCGCGGACCCGGTCCTCCAGCTCGTCGACGTCGCGTTCGGAGGTTTCCAACGCGTCCAGCGCCTCGTCGACGTGGCCGCTCAGCTCCGCGTTGCGTTCGGCGGCGTCGTCGCGCTGCGCTTCGAACGCCGCTGCACGGTCCTCCCACTGGGCCGCCGTCGCCCGCTGGTCGAGTGCCACGCCGGCGGCGATCCCGACGCCGAGCAGCGCCAGCACGCTGACCGTGATCCAGGGCCACCGGCGAGGTCGACGCTGCGGCGCCTCGTACACCGCGTCGGGCGGTGGGACGTGCGCGCCGTACGGCGTGCCTGCGCCGTACCGCCGCTCCCCACCAGGTCCATCCACCGCGTCGCATCCTCATCGAGGCGGCCCCACGTCGGCCGCCGGTCGTCCGCGCCTCGCTCCATGGCCGGTCGATCAAGGGTGCCACGGCCGCACCCGCGCCGGGCACACCGCTCGCCGAACGGCCGTCGACGGGGCGGATGGTCGCACCTCCACCACCTCGGCGTCTCCATCCGGCAGGCTGTCCGTGTCGCCGGCGCCGCCGACGACCATCCGCGCGACGACACGGTCGACCACACGGTCGACCACGCGATCGACCAGGCGGTCGACCACGCGGTCGACGACGAGACGAGGTGGGAGCGGACGTGCCCGACGACGAGGTGCTGCGCAGTCCGGACAGCCTGCTGCGTCATGCCGCAGCGGAAGACGCCCGGGTGGCTCGGGTGCTGCTCGCGCGGGTCTCCAGCACGCGGCTGCTGGACCTGGTCGTGACCCAGGCCGAGCTGGCGGTGGACGAGGACCAGCCTCGTCGGGCCGGCATCGACGCGGTCGGGGATCTCGCCCGGACCGCCATCGAGGTGATGGGGCTGCCGCAGGGGGTGGATCTGGAGGTGGACCTGGAGTTCGAGCGACCGGAGGATCCGGACGCCGACGATCCCGACGATCCGCTCGACGATCCGCTCGACGACGCGCTCGACGACGCGCTCGCACCGCCGACCGTCACCGGGTGGGAGTTGGTCAGCGTCGAACCTGACGAGCTGCTCACCGCGACGCTGGGGCTGGCGGTCCGGCCGTGGATGCTGGCCCTGGTCGCGTTCCGCGACGACCGGCCGGTCACGGGCGGTATCGAGCGGCGGGTGGTCGGCGCCGCCGCGGATGGCCGCGTGGTCAACGCCCGGCTGCGCTTCTCCGGGCTCGACGACGACGCCGACGTGCTGTCGGCCACCGTGACCCGCGACGCGGACGACCTCGGCCAGGACGCCGCGCTCGCCCGGTCGCTGCTGGCCAGCCTCGCCAGCGCCGCACGGGGGGACGCGGAGACGGTCCGCTGAACGGTGCCGACGGCCCCCGACCCGCCTCAGGAACGCGGGATCGCCGCGTTCGCTGACGGCGGTCGGCGCTCGCCCTCTGCGCACGGAGGAGGTCCGGTTGGGCGGATCGGGCCTCGGGATGCCAGACTCCGCGGCCACCCCACCGCCGAACCGTGAGCTTCCCCGCGTGCAGATCCGTGCCCGATTCCGTCCCCACCCCCGAGGCTTCGGCTTCGCCGAGCCCGTCGAGACCGACGGCCTGACCCGAACGGTCGCGCAGGTCGCCGACGACGCCGGCCGCAGCCAGGACGTCGATCGCGTCTTCGTACCCCCGCCACAGACGAAGGGGTTCATGGCCGACGACCTCGTCGACGTCGAGGTGGCGATCGACGACAAGGGCGCGTCCGCCTCGTCGATGACGCTCGTCCAGCGTGCACGCCGCATGCTGGTCGGCACGATCCAGGCGGGCCCCGGCCGGCTGGTGGTCGAACCGGACCCGCAGCTCGCCAGCGGCTGGATCAAGCTCGACGACCGCCTCAGCGACGACCCGAAGCTGCAGGTCGCGATCGGTCGCCAGATCGTCGTGCTGGTCGCGGATGCTCAGGACGGCAGCGCGTTCGGCCGAGCGCTGGTCGCCGGCCCGCACGTGGCCGGTTCGCCGCAGGCGATCCGCGCCGCGGCGGTGGTGGTCGCGCTCGGCCGTGTCGCGCCGACGCTGGTGCCGGGGGGCCCG
>SKNP01000409.1 GCA_007120485.1 Nitriliruptoraceae bacterium | reverse complement strand
GCAGGCGCTGTTCAACATCGGCGAGACGCTGGTCGGCTTCCCGGCCGGCGAGACCGAGGTCGCTCCGTTCCTGGCCGCGGATCTGCCCGAGATCAGCGACGACGGGTTGACCTACACCTTCGAACTGCGCGACGACGTGGTGTTCTCCAACGGCTCGGAGATGACCAGCGAGGACGTGAAGTTCTCGCTCGAGCGCGCCATCAACATGGAGCACCCGCAGGGCGCCGGGTTCCTGCTCGCCGGCATCGAGGACATCGAGACCCCGGACGACCACACGGTCGAGATCACCCTCAACGAGCCGAACATCACCTTCCTCTCACGCCTGGCCTACACCGTCGGCACGATCCTGCCCGCCGATGGCCACTACCCGGCCCCTGACGGCCCGGTCTCCGAGACCGGCGAGGACCCGGACGACTTCCGTCAGGAGGAGTTCATCGGGACCGGCCGCTACCTCGTGGAGGACTTCCGCGAGGGCGAGTCGATGACCCTGGTCGCCAACCCCGACTACCACGGTGATGCTCCGGCCAACGACCGGGTGCTGGTCCAGTTCTTCGACAGCTCCAGCCAGCTGCGGCTCGCCTTGGAGGGCGGCGAGATCGACATCGCGTTCCGCGACCTCGCCCCCGACGAGCAGGCCGACCTGGCCGCGACCGACGGCATCCAGGTGGTCGAAGGTGAAGGCGCCTCGATCCGCTACGTGGTGCTCAACCCGAACGTGGAGCCGTTCGACGACCCGGACGTGCGTCGTGCCTTCGCCGCGGCCATGGACCGTGAGCGTCTGATCGACAACGTCTTCCAGGGCTTCGGAACGCCGCTGTACTCGATGATCGCCACCGGCTTCTCGCAGTACGAGCCGATGTTCGAGCAGTACGAGGACGCCGAACCGTCGGACTTCCTCGACGAGCCGGTGTCGATCACGCTGGCACACGAGACCGGCGACCACTACGGCCCGACCGAACCCTCGATGGCGGAGGAGCTCAGCCGCATGCTCGAGGAGTCGGGGATGTTCGAGGTCCAGACCGACACCAGCGAATGGGCGCAGTTCACCGAGGAGTCCTTCCCTGTCTCGGAGGACACGCACGGCGCCTTCCTGCTTGGCTGGTACCCGAGCTACTTCGACGCCGACTACTACATCGAGCCGTTCTTCGCCAGCGGCGGCTTCCTGGGGATGCCCGCCACCGACGAGATGGACGAGCTGATCGTCGCACAGCAGCAGGTCGACGACCCGGACTCCGAGGAGCGCGCGGACATCTTCGCCGACATCCAGGAGATCGCGGTCGACGAGGCGCTGATCGTCCCACTCATCGAGGAGACCCCGGTGGTCTTCGCGGACGAGGGCGTCTCCGGTCTCGACGAGACCATGGACGTGATGCAGATCTTCCGCTACTGGCTCCTCTCCGCGGAGTGAGCTAGCCAGCTGATCCCACGTCCGAGGTGTGGGGGCGGGAGCGCCGACTCCCGCCCCCACCCACTGCCATCCTGAGAGGCCCACCGGTGGCGAGCAGCTCGATGCGTCGGTACCTGCTCTCGCGGGTCGCGATGACCTTGCCGATGCTGCTGATCCTCCTGACGGTCGTGTTCCTGATGCTGCGGGTCATCCCTGGTGACCCGATCGCCGCGACCGTCGGCGACCGGGTCAGCTCGGAGGAGCTCGAGAACCGGCGGGAAGCCGCCGGCCTCAACGACCCGCTGATCGTCCAGTACGGCCGCTACCTGCTCGGCGCCGTCACCGGCGACTTCGGCAACCCCGTCACCGATCGCCGCACCACCGTCCAGGTGATCGCCGACACCTTCCCCGCCAGCTTCGAACTGGTCGTCGTCGCGATGATCGTCGCCGTCGGTTTCGGGGTGACGATCGGCGCGATCGCCGGCCGGCTCCGCGACACCCCGTTCGACGTCGCCGGCCGGCTGTTCGGCATCGTCTCCTACGCCGCACCCGTGTTCTGGGTCGCCTTGCTCGGACAGCTCTACCTCAGCGTCCGCTTGGGGTGGTTCCCCACCGGGGGGCGTGCCTCGGGCTTCGACGCGCCCGAGAGCATCACCGGCTTCTACGTCCTGGACTCGCTGCTCACCTGGGACCTCTCCGCGTTGGGCGCCTCGCTCTACCACCTGATCCTCCCCGGGTTCACCTTGGGGCTGGTCTTCGGCGGCATCTTCCTGCGGTTCGTCCGCGTCAACATGCTGCAGACGCTGCGGGCCGACTACGTGGAGGCCGCGCACGCCCGCGGGGTCAGCGAACGCCTGGTGCTGTTCCGCCACGCCTTCAAGAACGCGATGGTTCCGGTGGTGACGATCACCGGCTTGCAGTTCGCCCTGCTGCTCGGCAACTCGATCCTGACCGAGCGGGTGTTCTCCTGGCCCGGGCTCGGCAACGCGTTGCTGTCGTTCCTCGGTGCCCGCGACTACGTCGGTGTGCAGGGGATCATCACCTTCTACGCGGTCGTCGTCGTCGTCATCTCGCTGCTGATCGACGTCGTCAACGCCCTCATCGACCCGAGGATCCGGCATTGAGCGCCCGCGCCCGCCTCGCTCGCACCGCCGCCCCGTTCCGGGCCGCGACCAGGACCGCGCAGGTCCTGATCGTCATCGGTGTGCTGATGACCCTCGGGTTCGTGTTCGTGGCGACGCTCGGGCCGACGCTCGCTCCGTACGAACCGACGCAGTACCAGGTCGACCCGGAGGAACCTGAGGCCGGTCAACTTCCCCGGCTGGAGGAACCCAGCAGCGACCACCTGATGGGCACCAACCGCGACGGGTTCGACGTGTTCGCCCGGGTGATCGGTGGCGCCCGCGTCGCCATGATCGTGGTGCTGGTCTCGACGTTGATCGCGCTCCTGGTCGGGGTCCCGCTCGGGTTGCTGGCCGGCTACCGCGGTGGCCGGCTCGACCGGATACTCGTCACGACGATGGACGCGATCTACACCTTTCCCTCGCTGCTGCTGGCGATCGTGGTCGCCTTCCTGTTCGGCGAGCTGTTCGCTCCGGGCGTCGCCAGCGCGGCGTCCGCGGTGGGGATCGTCTACATCCCGCAGTACTTCCGGGTCGTGCGCAACCACACCCTCAGCGTCAAGCAGGAACCGTTCGTCGAAGGCGCCCGCTCGCTCGGCGCCAAGGAACGCACGGTCATCACCCGCTACGTGTTCTTCAACGTGGTCCAGAGCGTGCCGGTGATCTTCACGCTCAACGCGGCCGACGCGGTGCTGACCCTCGCCTCGCTCGGGTTCCTCGGCTACGGCGTTCCGCCACCAGCCCCGGAGTGGGGCTTCGACATCCAGCAGGCCACCCAGGACATCACCTCCGGCGTGTGGTGGACCACGATGTGGCCCGGCGTGGCGATCATCCTGCTGGTCACCGGCCTCACCCTGGTCGGTGAGGGCTTGAACGACGTCATCAACCCGCTGCTGCGTGCCCGTGGGCTGTCCGGCACCAAGCTGCGGGGCGCGCCGATCGGCGGATCGGACGCGGATGCGTCCCTCCCCCGCGGTCGCGCCAAGGCCGCCGACCGCGACGCGGATGATGGTGCCGATCCGCCAGGCGCCACCACCTCGACGTCGCCGAACGGGCCGCACCGAGCGGACGGGCCGGACGGGCCGGCCACGGCCGACCGCGACTCCCTGCCTCCGACCGCCCCGGTCCACTCGGCGACGGCAGGCGTCGAGCCGGTCCTGAAGGTCCGTGACCTCCGCGTCGGCTACCGCACCCCAAGGGGACCGTTGTGGGCTGTCGACGGCGTCGACCTGGACCTGGCTCCCGGTGAGGCGCTGGGGCTGGTCGGCGAATCCGGCTGCGGCAAGTCGTCGCTCAGCCGCGCGCTGCTCAACCTCATGCCGCCCGGGGGGCTGGTGACCGGCCAGATCACCCTTGCGGCACGTGGGGACGGTCCCGGCAACGAGGAGATCGAACTGGTCGACGCTTCCCGCCGGCAACTGCGCTCGATCCGTGGCGACCGGGCGTCGCTGGTGTTCCAGGAGCCGATGACCCGGCTGGACCCGTTGATGCGGGTCTCCTCCCACTTCCGTGAGGCCATCAAAGCCCACCGCCCGGATCTCTCCAACGATCGCGTCCGCGAACTCACCGAGACCGCACTCGCCAAGATGGGGATCCCCCGCACCCGGGTCGACAACTACCCGCACGAGTTCTCCGGCGGGATGCGGCAACGCATCATGCTGGCGCTCGGCATCGTCCTGCAGCCGCAGCTGGTCATCGCCGACGAGCCGACCACCAGCCTGGACGTGATCGTCGAGGCGCAGATCCTCGACATCCTCGCCGAGCTACGCCGCGACGCCGACGTCGGCCTGGTGATGGTGACCCACAACCTCGGCATCGTCGCCGAGACCTGCGACCGGGTCGCGGTGATGTACGCCGGCAAGATCGTGGAGATGGGACCGGTCGAGCAGGTCTTCAACGCGCCCGCCCACCCCTACACCCAGGGGCTCATGGCCTCCACGATCTCGCTGGAGACCACGGAGCTGCACTCGATCGAAGGTTCGCCACCGGACCTGATCGACCCGCCCGATGGCTGCCGGTTCGCGGCGCGCTGCCCGGCCGTGATGGACCGTTGCACCGAGGTGATCCCGCGGCTGACCCGGCCGGAGGACACCGCGGTGGACGACCACCTCGCCGCCTGCATCCTGCATCCGGGCGCTGACCCGGCCGATCCCCTCCCCGACGAGCGATCATGAGCGATCCCGCCGCCGCCACCACCTCGTCGTCGTCGGTCGACGGGGGCGAACCGTTGCTGGACGTCGTCGACCTGCACACCCACTTCCCGGTGCGTGGCGGGCTGCTGTCGCGCCACAAGGACGTCGTCCGCGCCGTCGACGGCGTCACGTTCGACATCCAACCCGGCGAGGTGTTCGGGTTGGTGGGCGAGAGCGGTTCGGGCAAGACCACGCTCGGTCGAACGCTGTTGAAGCTCGCGGACCCCACCAGTGGCTCGCTGATCTACCAGGGCCGCGACATCGCCGGCTACGACGAGAAGCAGATGCGGCCGCTGCGCCGCGAGCTCGCCCTGGTGTTCCAGGACCCGAACGCGTCCCTGAACCCCGCGATGACCGTCGCCCAGGGCGTCGGTCACCCGCTGTTGATCCACGGGCTGGTGGACGGACGCGCGCAGATGCGCGAGCGGGTCGCCGCCATGCTGGAACGGGTCGGGCTCACCCCGGGCGAGCGTTTCCTGGACATCTACCCGCAGGACCTCTCCGGTGGGCAGAAGCAGCGCCTGGTGATCGCGCGAGCGCTGATCACCGAGCCGAAGTTCGTGGTCGCTGACGAGCCGGTCGCCGCGCTGGACATGAGCGTACGGGCACGGGTGCTGGAGCTGATGCTGGAGCTACAGCGGGACCTGGGCCTGACCTACCTGTTCATCACCCACGACCTGGCCACGGCGCGGTTCCTGTGCGATCGCATCGGGATCCTCTACCTCGGCAACATGGTGGAGTGGGGGGACGCCGACTCGTTGTTCGACGACCCGCAACACCCTTACACGCGGTCGCTGCTGGACGCGATCCCGCTGCCCGATCCTCGGCGGCGCGACCGCGACAAGAACCTCCCGGTGGGTGAGATGCCGGATGCCCAGACCCCACCGAAGGGCTGTCGGTTCCACCCACGCTGCCCGGTGGCGTTCGAGCCGTGCGGCTGGGAGGGCGCGGACCTGCTGGCCTTCTTCGAGCGGAGATGGACGGTGGTCGACGGCGACCAGGTGGAGTCCGAGCTCGCGGCGACCGGCTCGCTGCAGGCCGCCGACCTGCGCGACGACGGGGTCCGGTTCGATGCCGGCAACCCCGTGGCGTTGAGCAAGCTGCTCGAACAGCTCCGCACCGAGCAGGCCCACCCGCTGTTCGACGCGGTGACCGGCATCGAACGCGACGGTGGCGGGATCGCCGTCACCTTCGGGGACGGCCCCGAGCCGGACCTGCAGACGATCGCCGGTCGTCAGGTCGCCTGCCACCTGCACGGCACGGTCCCCCGCGAGCGCTGAAGTCGCTGACGGGGGACCGGACCGAACGACGTGAACCGGCTACTTGTCGCCGCTGAGCGCGAAGCCGCGGGTGAAGCGTTCCTGCAGGAGCATGAAGATGATCAGCGGTGGGATCATGGTGATCACCGCACCGGCCATGATGATGCCGTAGTGGTTGACCTGCTGTTCGCTCAGCAGCCGGACGAGGCCGACCTGGACCATCATCACGTCCGGGTCGGTGACCGCCCAGCGGGGCCAGAGGTACATGTTCCACATGTAGACCACGTCGATCACCGCCGACGCCCCGATGATGTTCCACGACAGCGGGACCAGGAAGGTGCCCAGGAAGCGGAACGGGCCGACACCGTCGACCTGCGCCGCTTCCACCAGGTCACGCGGGATCCGCAGGAAGTGCTGGCGGAACAGGAACGTGCCGGTCGCCGACGCCATGAACGGCAGGATCAGCCCCTCGTAGCTGTTGAGCATCCCGAGCCCGCCGACCAGGTCGTACAGCGCCCGGATGAGCGCTTCGGTCGGCATCATCAGCGTGAACAGCACCAGGGCGAACGCCAGGCCTTGGAGCCGGAACCGGAAGTAGACGAACGCCGTGGCCGCTCCCAGTGACAGGACGGTCTTTCCCAGGGTCACCATGGCCGTGACGAAGACGGTGTTGCCCATCATCCGGCCGAGGTTGAACCGGTCCATCGCGTTCCAGGCGTTGCTGAAGAACTGATCGCCGATGGCCAAGCTGGTGGAGGTCGACGCCCCGAGCGTCTGCGTGGACTTGATCAGGGCGTAGAGGATCGGCGCGAGGAACAGGAACGTGGCCAACGCCAGGATGACGTGGGTCGCGATGAGTGCGCTGCGCTTCGGTCGCATGGCTGGCCCCCTCTACTGGTAGGTGACCCGCTTGCGGCCTTGCCGCAGCTGGACGACGGTGATGAAGGCGACGGCGAGGAACAGCAGCAGCGACTGCGCGGCCGCCAAGCCGATCCGGTCGTCGCGGAAGGCGTTCTCCGTGACCTCGTAGATCAGGATGCTGGTCGCGTTCAATGGTCCACCGCCGAAGACCTCTGCGACGGCGTACGCGTCGAAGAAGGCGAACACGGTGCTGGTGACCAGCAGGAACAGGGTCATCGGCGACAGCAGATGGAAGGTGATGTAGCGGAACCGCTGCCAGGGGTTCGCTCCGTCGACGAGCGCGGCTTCCAGCGTCTCGCTCGGCAGGCTCTGGTAGGCGGCGGTGTAGAACACCAGGTTGAACCCGACCCGGTTCCAGATCAGGGTCAGGATCATGACGGTCTGCGCCAGGGTCCGGTCGCGGAACCACTCAGGTTCGATCCCGAAGGGCGCGAGCACGGCGTTGACCATCCCGAAGTTCGGGTTGAACAGCACGAGGAACACGATGCCGCTGATCGCGGTCGACAGCGCCAACGGCCAGATCAACAGCAGTCGGTAGATCCGTGCCCCTCGGATCCCACGCTGGTTGAGCAACGCAGCGAGGAACAGAGCGATCGAGATCGTGGCGACGATCACGATCGTGGAGATCACCGCGGTGCGGACCACCGCGTCGAAGCTTCCCGGATCGGTGAACAGCCGGACGAAGTTGTCGAAGCCCACGAAACGGCGCTGCTGGCCGTAGAACCGGATGTTGTACAGCGACATCCAGAACGTGCGCAGCATCGGGTAGTACAGGAAGATCGACAGGATGATGACGGTGGGCAGCAACAGCCAGAACGCTGCCCCGCGCTGCGGGAACGTCGCTTCATGGGTGTGCGCGAACGCGCTCGTACGGCGCTTGCGCGGAGGCTTCGACCCTTGGTCGGAGCCCGGGGGAGGCGACGTCGCCGTCGCCTCCCCCTGTGCAGTGGTTTGGGCCATCAGTGGCTACTCGACGTCCGCGTTGTACTCCTGCAACACGCTATCGGCTTGGTCCTTGGAGGCCGACAGCGCGTCCGCGGGGTCCTGACCCTCGAACAGGGCCGCTTCCGCCGCGTCCAGCACGATCGAGCGGATCTGGGGGAACTGCCCCATGATCGCGCCCTGCGTCGCCGGGCTCACCTCGGTCTGCTCGAGCTGCTCGATCGCGGTCGAGAAGTTCGGGTTCTCGTCGAACCAACCCTCGTCCTCGAGCAGCTCACGGGATTCGGTCCGCAGCGGGAAGTACCCCGTGAACTGGTGCCACGCCATGTCCTGCTCGGGCTCTGACAGCCAGTTGATGAACTCCATCGCCGCGGCGATCTCCTCGTCCGGGTGATCCTCCAACACGTACAGCGACGCACCACCGATGATGGTGCCGTTGCGCTCCGCGTCGTCGGGGATCGGCAGGAACGCCGTGCCCAGCTCGTTGTCGAGCTCCGCGAGGGAGTCCTGGTAGGCGCGCGTCGACGCGGTGGAGTCGATCGACATCGCGATCTGGCCCTCGGCCATCAGCGTGCGCGGGTCGTCCCAGTCCTCACGAGCACCGGAGTTGGTCCAGTAGCCCTCGGCGTCCATCTCCTGCCACCACTCCATGACGGCGACCGCCTCGGGGCTGTCGAGCAGCACCTCGTCGGCGCGACCGTCACGGCCGTTGTCGTTGTTGGCGAGCACCTGGCCCTGGTTGGCGACCATCTGCTCGAAGAACCACGAGTGGATCGGCATACCGAAGCAACCGTCGAGGTCGGTCTCGGCGATGATGGTGTCGCACGCGTCCATGATGTCGCCGAACCGCTGGGGCGGATCATCAGGGTCGAGGCCGGCTTCCTCGAAGATGTCGCGGTTGATCATCATGATCGGGTTCGAGGAGTTGAACGGTGCGCTGAACAGGCCACCGGTCTCGTCCTGGTAGTAGCTGGCGACGGCCGGGATGTACTCGTCGGGGTCGATCGCCCCCTCGGTGTCGAGCTCATGGATCGGGGCGAAGATGCCCGAGTCACGAGCGATCTGGGTCCCGATCTCGTACAGCTGCGCGATGTGCGGTGCCTGGTCGGTCCCGGCCGCCGTGATCGACTGGTCGAGCACCTCCTCGTAGGTCCCGCGGTTCTGCGCGTTGACCACGACCCCGTCGGTCTGCTCGCTGTAGACGTCCGCGAGCTCCTCCTCGATGTACACCTCGTCGTCGCCGCCGAGGCCGTGCCAGAAGGTGATCACGATGTCGTCGGGGTCACCACCGAGGTCCTCTGGGTCGACGTCGTCCTCATCATCCAGCGCCGCGTCGTCTTCCGCTTCCTCGCCATCGAGCGCGTCTTCCGGCTCGTCCGCAGCATCCTCACCACATGCCGCGACGACCAATGCCATCGCGAGCAGTGCTAGCAATCCGCGCCTCATCTGGTGCAGCCTTTCGTCGACTCCATCGGGTGGCCACCTGGCGGCGGCTCGGTTCCTCCCGGGGCATCGCAGCGGATGCTCCCGCCCTCATCACCCCACCGGATCGCCCGGGACGTGACGAGCTCTCGCTCGGATGATCACAGCCTGCGCCGGGACCGTGATGGTCAGCCGATCGTCGGACCCTAGACGGGCCCGGGGCAGATGCAAACGTGCGCTCATCGTCACCCTCCCACCAGCTCCATCCCGGTCGCGACACCGCAAGCGTGACCGTAACCGGCCGCGCATGCTACCTACGAGTGCGGTAGTGGTAGTCGCTCGTCCAGCCGGTGCACAGCGGGTTGCTCCACCCCACCCCAGACGCCGCCGAAGGGTGACGCTGGGTCACGTGCGTCGGTGTCGACCGCGGACCAGCGGGAGGGGTCGGATGGACACGCGCACCGACGGACGACGGTGTCCTCGCCGCACGGACCGGTCGTTGCCCCGTCCGTCCGATGGCGCTCATCCGCGGACAGAACGCTGCGGACGGTCATGCTCATGGAGACCGAACGCGCGGACGATGGGAACGACGTGGCTGCCTCGACCGACCCGGTCCCTGCAGCCGAGGGACGCCAGCGCGGGCTGGCCGGGAAGCGTCCGTGGCTGCGGCGCACCCTGCTGGTGCTCGCGGTCCTGGCGATCCTCGGCCTGCTCGCCGGGCTGGCGGTCGGCATCGCCTTCTGGCGCATCTACGACACCGCCACCATCCCGGCGGCGGACCAGCTCGAGCGGCCCGATCCGACGGTCCTGGTCGATCGCGATGGCGACGAGGTGGAGACGCTCGACCCCGCAGATGTCCAGGAGAACGTGGCGATCGATGACCTCCCCGAGCACGTCCCCCAGGCGGTACTGGCCGCGGAGGACCGGCGCTTCCACGAGCACGGCGGCTTCTCCCTGCGCGCCATCGCCCGCGCCGCGGTGGCCAACGTGACCGCCGGCGAGGTCGAGCAGGGAGCCTCGACGATCCACCAGCAGTACGTGGCGATGGCGGTCGCCGACATCGGGGACGGCTACCTCGACAAGTTCCGCGAGGCGGCGATCGCCGCCCGGCTCGACGACGAGTTCGATGACGATCGCATCCTCGAGATGTACCTCAACCAGGTCCCGTTCGGGCGGACGGCCCACGGGATCGAGGCGGCCGCACGCACCTACTTCGGCGTCGGCGCGGAGGAGTTGAACGAGGAGCAGGCCGCGCTGCTCGCCGGGATGATCGCGGCGCCCAGCGCGTTCGACCCGCACGACAACCCCGACGGGGCCGCGGTGCGCCGTGACTTCGTCGTGGACGGTCTGCGTCAGATGGGCCACCTCGACGATCAGACGGCGGAGGAGCTGATCGGCAGCGACCTGCCGTCGCTGCGCGAGGATCCGCTCATCGACCTCGGCGAGGACGCCTACTTCCTCGACGCCGTCCGGCAGCGCCTCCCCGACCTGCTGGACGACCCGTCGTTCGACGTCACCGAAGGCCTGGTGGTCCACACCACGCTCGACCCGGAGGCGCAGTCCCTGGCGTTGGAGCAGCTGCGGAGCCACCTCGACGAGCTTCCCTACACCGGCTCGGTCGTGACGATCGAGTCCGAGACCGGCGCGGTCCGCTCGCTGGTCGGGGGGCTCGACTTCGAGGAGACCCCGTTCAACGTCGCGACCGAGGCGCAACGACAGGTCGGGTCGACCTTCAAGACGTTCGCGCTCGTCGAGCTCATCGAGCAGGGCTACGACCCGGACCGCACCGACATCGAGGTACCTGACGAGTACGACATCGAGGTGGAGGACGGCGACGACACCTCGGTCCGCAACTTCCATGACGACAACCCGGACGAGGTCGATGCTCGCGAGGCCACGGTCTCGTCGATCAACACGGCGTACGCCCAGCTCGGCGAGGAGCTGGGCGCGGACCGGGTCGCGGACCGAGCCGAGGAGCTGGGCATCAGCTCGGAGCTGCACGGGTTCCCAAGCCTGGTGCTCGGCGCCGTCGATCTGCGACCCATCGAGGTCACGGCGTCGTACGCGACCCTGGCTGCCGGGGGCACCCGGCACGACCCGTACCTCATCGACCGCATCGAGGACCACGACGGCGAGGTCCTGTACGAGCACGAGGCGGAGCCCCTCGAGGCGCTCGATGCCGACACCGCCCACCTGGTCACCGACGTGC
>SKNP01000276.1 GCA_007120485.1 Nitriliruptoraceae bacterium | reverse complement strand
TCAGGACGCGCGGCCGCCGCGGACGCCGGGTCGGGCGGCCAACGCCGCCGCTGAGGCGGGTGCGCACCGGGATGGGTGGAGTTCACCTCGCCGGGTGGTGTCAGGTCCACCCAACCCGGGTCGCGTCGGGTGGTTGGGGGCTCGGTGGTGCCGGGTTGGGTGGAGTTCACCTCGCCGGGTGGTGTCAGGTCCACCCAACCGCCCCGTGCGACCCGCGAGACCGGGCCAGCGCGTGCGTCAGCTGCGGTCGAGGACCTCGAACCGCAAGCCCCCGGCGACCAGCCGGTCGTGGTAGGCGGTCCCCAGCCCGACCGCAGGGGTGAGTGCCCCGGCGACGTCCGGCGCCGCTTCGTCGAGCAGGGTGAGGGCGGCCGCCGCGAACATCCGGGCGGTCTCGGTGTACAGGTCGCCGCCGGAGACGCGCGTGACCACCTGGCTGCCGCCACCGGTGCCGATGAAGGTGACGTCGAACCCGTGGCGCGCGCGCCGTTCGCGATCCGGTCCGTCTCCGGGAGCGGGCAGCAGCCGTGCGAGCACCGAGCGGGTCGGCCCGAAGCGGGCCAGCCCGGCGCCGACGCCAACGCCGGCCACCCCTGCGAACGCGACCGGCAGCCGGCCGACGAGCGCGTTGTGGCCGTAGCGGAAGCGGGTGCCGTACCCGTCCAACGCCTGCGCCGAGCGCAGGACGATCTCCGGATCGACCGTGGGCAGCGGCACCCCCCACCCGTCCAGCTCGGCGACCCGGTGGATCCGCCACGCGCACATCGACACGGGTCGGCCGTCGCCGTCGTCGGTCGGCGCGCGTGGCGGTCGGGAGCTGCCGCTGGCGATCGCCTCCAGCGCGGTGGTCGCGGTGCCGCCGCTGACCCGAGCGTGGATCCGCACGTAGGCCCGGACGGTCAGGGCTGCGTCGTCGGGGAGGTGCGCCACGGTCGCGCGGGTGCCCAGATCGTGCGGCACCGAGTCGAACCCGCAGCAGCTGATGAGCTTGACCCCACGCTGCTGTGCGTCGAGGTGGTAGCGGGAGCGGATGAGCTCGACGAACCGCGCCTCGCCGGTCACGTCCAGGTAGTGGGTGCCGGTACGGACGCAGGCCTGCGCGACCAGTTCGCCGTGTCGCAGGTACGGACCGACCGAGGTGGCGAGCACGCGCGTCCGCGCTGCGAGGTCGAGCAGTCCGACCAGATCGTGGGTGTCGACCACCTCGACGGCCGGACGGGTGGGCAGCTGGTCGGCCAGCGCGTCCAGCTTCCCGCGGTCGCGTCCAGCGATCGCCCAGCGGGTCGAGGTGCCGGCCAGATCGTGGGCGAGCTGCTCGGCGGTCAGCCGGCCGGTGAACCCGGTCGCGCCGAGCAACACGATGTCGAACGCGCGGCGCTGGCTCAAAGCCAGCGGCCCGGGTTGAGCAGGCCGTCCGGGTCGAGGGTGCGCTTGATCCGGCGCTGCAGGTCCAGGTTGGCCCGACCGACCTCGCGCTCGAGGAACCCGGCCTTGATCGAGCCGACGCCGTGCTCACCGGTGATCGTGCCGCCGAGGTCCAGGGTCGCCTCGATGATGTCGTCGAACGCGGCCAGGGCGCGGCGGCGTGCGTCCGGATCGTCGCGGCGCACCAGCAGCACCGGGTGCATGTTGCCGTCGCCCGCGTGGCCGAAGGTGAAGACCTCCGCGTCGTGGCTGACGGCGATGTCCTCGATGCGCCCCAGCAGTTGAGGGATCAGGGAGCGGCGGACGCCGACGTCGTCCCAGATCGGCTCACCGAGCTCCTCGAGTACCCACCCGACCATGCGCCGGGCCTGGAGCAGCTGTTCGGCCTCGTCCGGATCGTCGGTCGCCGCGACGTACGACGCGCCGGCGGCCTCGCACAGGACGGTGGCGGCGTCCATCTGATGGCCTCGCAGCGGCGAGGGGCTGTCGGACTGGATCAGCAGCAAGGCAGCGGCGTCGCGGTCCAACCCCATGCCGGTCGCGTCCTCGACCAGGTTGATCGTCGCGCGGTCCATGATCTCGAGCAGCGACGGTGTCAGCCCGCTGGCCGCGATGTCGGCCACCGCCCGGCCGGCGGACTCCAGCGTCGGGAAGACCGCGACCGCCGTGGCGGCACCATCGGGTAGACGTCGCAAGCGCAGTCCCACGCGGGTCACGATCCCGAGCGTTCCCTCGGAGCCGACGAACAGCCCGGTCAGGTCGAGCCCGGCGACGCCCTTGATCGTGTCGGTGCCGGTCTCGATGACGGTGCCGTCGGCGAGCACGACCTCCAGGCGTTGGACGTAGTCGCGGGTCACGCCGTACTTCACGCAGCACAGGCCGCCGGCGTTGGTGGCCACGTTGCCGCCGATCGAGCAGAACGTCTTGCTCGCCGGATCGGGCGGGTAGAACAGCCCCTCGTCGGCGGTGGCAGCGGACACCTCAGCGTTGAGGACGCCAGGTTCGACGGTGACCAGCTCATCGACCGGGTCGAGGTCGAGCACGCGGTCCAGCTTCTCCGTCGACAGCGTCAGGGCGCCGTCGACGGCCTGGGAACCCGCGCAGAGGCTCGAACCGGCCCCACGCGGAACGATCGGCACCCGGTGGGAGGCCGCGACCTTGACGACGGCCGCGACCTCCGCACGGGTACCGGGGATGGCAACGGCCAACGGATGGCCGGGTTGCACCCAGGTCGTCCGGTCGAACCGGTACCGGTCGGTGACGTCGGGGTCGGTCGCGAGGCTCCCCGACGGCATCGCCGCTTCGAGTTCGGTGAGCAACGACACGGCCAGGCTCCGGTGCGGTGGACCCGGTCAGGGTACGCACGGCGCGTCCGCCTGGCCGTGCCACGGACATCAGGCGTCGTCGTCGCCCTCGTCGACGTCGGCGTCGTCCGCGTCGGCGTCGTCCGCGTCGTCCGCGTCGTCCGCGTCGGCGTCGTCCTCAGCTTCGGCCTCATCGGCTTCGTCGCCGATGCAGTACCACTCGTCCTCGTACTCGATGCAGTCGCGGCCCTCGTGCTCCTCGACCGCGACGCCGTAGGCCACGACGCCGCCGAGCAGCAGGCCGACCAGGACGCCGATGGCGACCAGCGACCAGACGAAGACCTGGGT
>SKNP01000502.1 GCA_007120485.1 Nitriliruptoraceae bacterium | reverse complement strand
TCGAGCATCGGGGTGTTCTCGATCACCCCGTCGGGTGTCGGGTCCGGTTCCATCTCTACGCCTTCCGTATCGTGGCCGTCAGCGGGTGGCGGACGATCCGCACCAGCTCGAGGATGCGACCTCGTTGAGCCGCATCACCGGAGCCGCCGGCCGCGTGGGCGGCAGCCCGGCCCGCGCCGGTGGCGTGGCGGCGCGAACCCTTCACCGCACGGGCGCGCTTGGCCGCACGGCGCATAGCGGCCTTGTGGCAGCGTTCCTCGTGCTCCTGGCGTGCGAGCTCGTACTCGTCCATGGTCGTCCTACCTCGTCGTCGTTGCCCCCGGGGAGACGGACGAGACCGCTGACCGTTGGCCGCCGACGGCGAGAGGTGCGTTGTTCGCACACCACGGACAGGCTGCCGCACACGGCTCAGAGCGACCGCTGCGCAGCACTCGTGCTGCCCGCCGCACGCTGCTCGGCCTGACCGCCGCGCCACCGCTCGAGCTGACCGGCCGCCCGCCCCTCGGGGGACCCACGCTCACCGTTCGGTCAGATCGGGGTAGGCGAGCCGCCGGAGGGTGGCGCGGCCGGGGGTGGCCCGTTGCCGCTCGGCGCCGGGCTGGCGGTGCCCGGCCCCGCCTGGCCGCCGCGCTGCCCGGAGCCGCGGGCGAGGTTGGCGAACTTGGTGAGGTGGTTGAGGAACGCGAGCTTGACGATGCCGGTGGCGCCGTTGCGGTGCTTGGCGATGATCAGCTCGGCGATGCCCTGGTCAGGGCTGTCCTCGTTGTAGACCTCGTCGCGGTAGATGAACCCGACGATGTCGGCATCCTGCTCGATCGATCCCGACTCGCGGAGGTCGGCGAGCATCGGACGCTTGTCGGTGCGCGACTCGGGTTGACGCGAGAGCTGCGACAGCGCGATCACGGGCACGTCGAGCTCCTTGGCGAGCATCTTCAGCCCACGCGAGAACTCCGCGACCTCCTGCTGGCGGGAATCGGTGCGACCGTTGCCCTGCATCAGCTGCAGGTAGTCGACGATGATCAGGTTCAGGCCGTGCTTGGCCTTCAAGCGCCGTGCCTTGGCCCGGATCTCCATCAGCGTGATCGACGGGGTGTCGTCGATGAACAGCGGTGCTTCGGCCAGCGTGCCGAGCGCGTCCCCGAGCTTGCGCCAGTCGCTGTCCTCGAGCCGGCCGGTCCGCAGCCGGGAGGAGTCGATCCGGGCCTCCGACGACAGCAGGCGGTTGACGATCTCCAGCTTGGACATCTCCAGGCTGAACAGGATCGACGGCTTGCCCAGCCGCGCCGACACGAAGTGCGACACGCCGAGCACCAGGCTCGACTTCCCCATCGCCGGCCGTGCGGCGAGGATGACCAGGTTGGATGGCTGCAGGCCGGCGGTGAGCCGGTCGAGGTCGTCGAACCCGGTCGCCAGCCCCGTCACCTCCGAGCGTTGCTCGGCGAGTTCCTCGATCTGCTGGAACGAGACGTTGAGCAGATCGCCGAGCTTCTCGTACTCCGAGGTGGTGTTGTCCTGCGCGACGTCATAGATCCTCGACTCGGCCTGGTCGACGACCCGTTCGACCTCGTCGGTCGACTCGTAGCCGAGCTTGACGACCTCCGTACCAGCATCGATCAAACGTCGGCGCAGCGCGTTGTCGCGGACGATGCGCGCGTAGTAGGACGCGTTCGCCGCGGTCGGCACGGCGACCGTGAGGTCGTGCAGCGCCGCCGGTCCACCGACCTCGTCGAGTCGGTCGCGGCGAGCGAGCCACTCCGTGACGGTGACGGTGTCGACCGCCTCACCCGCGGCGGTCAGTTCGGTGACCGCTTCGAACACCACGCGGTGGGCGTTGCGGTAGAAGTCGTCGGGCTTGAGCGCCTCGACGACGTCCGACGCCGCAGAGCGCGAGATCAGCGATGCGCCGAGCACCGACACCTCGGCGTCCAACGAGTGCGGCGGGACGCGGTCGTACCCGCGTCCCGCCGAGCCGCCGGCGTCGCTGGCGGGTGGCGCTTCCGGTGGCGGCGCATCGGAGGGGGGCGGGACCGGGCCGCTCATCGGCGGACCATCCGTTCACCTGCGCTCAGCACGTCCCCGCGCCTCCCTCCGCGCTGCCAACCGTCGGTCGCTCGATCAGACGGGCTCGTCTGACGCGGTGTCCTCGGCGGTGTCGGGATCGACGCCTGCGGCTTCCCGCTCGGCTTCGAGCGCGGCCTGTCGCTCCTCGTAGTCACGAGCGGCTTCGAGCGCCTGCTCGGCGAGGACGTCCTCGTCGGTCGCGGTGTCCGCAGCCGCGTCCGCCGCCGCGTCGGCGACCTCTTCGGCTTCGACCACCGGAGCCTCGACACCAACGACACCTTCCTCGTCGACGACGTCGACCTCGACGGTCGCGACGACCTGCGGGTGGACCTGGATCGGGACCTCGTAGGTCCCGATGTGCTTGATCGTGCCACGCAGGTCGATGCGCTTGCGCGGGATGTCGTGGCCGCGCTCCTTGAGGACGCGCTGCACGTCGTTCGCGCTCACCGAACCGTAGAGGCTCCCGCGATCATCGACCCGGGCGGGGATCCGCAGGGTCCTCGACTCGAGGAGCTCCTTGGCTTGCTTCGCCGAGTCCAGGGTCTTGGACTCATGCACCTTGCGGGAGCGGGTGATGGCTTCCGCTTCCTTCATCGCACCCTTGGTCGCGACGATCGGGAGTCCGCGGGGACGCAGGTAGTTACGGCCGTAGCCGTCCGCTACGTCCACGACCTCGCCGGGCAGGCCGAGGTTGTCGACCTCGCTCTTCAGGATGACCTTCATCATGGCCTCCTCCTCAGCGCGTCGTGTAGGGGATCAGCGCCATCTCGCGGGCGTTCTTGATCGCCGCGGACAGCTGCTTCTGGCAGGCCGCACAGGCACCTGAGGTCCGACGGGCCTTGATCTTGGCGCGCTCGTTCAGGAACTGCTTGAGCAGCGAGAGATCCTTGTAGTCGACGTACTCGATGCCGGCCGTGCAGATCGGACACGGCTTCGGCTTCCTCGGACGGTTGCGGTCCTTGGGCTTCGGACGGGGCGGCATGGGCGTGCTCCTCGTGGGGGCGCGGCCGGTGCGGT
>SKNP01000221.1 GCA_007120485.1 Nitriliruptoraceae bacterium | reverse complement strand
GCTGTCGGCCGCGTTGCTGGCCGACGGACGACCGCACCGGTTCCTGCCGCTGTCCGGCGTGACCCACATGACCCCGCAGGAGGTGGTCGCTGAGCGTCTGCTCACCCAGCAGGTCACGTTCCTGCGGGACGCGCTGGGCTGAGGCGGCACGCGGTGCCAGGGGGACGTCGGGGGACCGGTGCCGTCAGAGCCGGCCGTCGGACCCGTCCTCACCGCCTTGCTGCTGTGCCCGCTTGCCGATCAGGTAGACCAGCGCACCGACCAGCAGGATGCCGACGACCGGCCCCATGAACCGGCCGACCGTCCCGAGCACCAGCACCGCCAGCAGGACCAGGCCGAGCGGTTTGGCGAGGCGCATCAAACGTTCGGATCCCAGCTGCTGCTGGCTGCGATCCTCGGCGTTGTCTGCACCCTTGACCGGCCGGGGGCGTCGGCTCGCGGAACGTTGCCCGCTGGGCTTCGGTTGGCGAGCGGCCCGCGCGATCGCGTCCATGTTGGCGACCAGCTGGCGGTGCGCTTCGTCCGACTCGTCCTCAGGCACGGTGACCATCACGCCGTCGCGGGTCCGCTTCGCGTCGGGGTTGAGGCCAGCCTTCTGCAGCACCTCGAGCAGCACCGTCGCCTGCTCGGCCGGCCATGTTCCCAGTTCCTCGGCCACGGATCCTCCGCCTTGCACGCCGGTCATGTCGATCGTCCACGGACACCACTGACGACGTCGGTCGACAGGGCCGTTCGACGAGGGTTCGAGGCTCGACGCCTCCTGGGTCTGCCCGTAGGCTAGCGGGCATGGGAACCGCGTTACGCGGACGGTCGTGGACACGCGGCCGTCGACCCGCGTGAGCGGCCCACCGGGAGCCACCAGAGAGGTCGACGATATGGCCGGCATGGCCGATGCACCGCGCATGTACCGGACGTTGCGTCGCGTCCTCCCACCGCTGGTCAACCCCTACCTCCACGTCCACCTCGAGGGGCTCGAGCACATCCCCGAACGGACGCCGGCGGTGATCGCCAGCAACCACCTGTCGTTCGTCGACTCCATCGTGCTGCCGATGAACGTGCCGCGGCCGGTGTATTTCCTCGGCAAAGCCGACTACTGGGACTCGTGGCGTACCCGCTGGTTCTTCCAGGGAACGGGCGTCGTGCCGGTCTACCGCGACGGCGGTTCGAAGGGGGATGCGTCGTTGCGGACCGGTGTGGAGATCCTCCAGCGCGGTGACCTGCTCGGCATCTACCCCGAGGGCACCCGCAGCCCGGACGGCCGCCTCTACCGCGGCAAGACCGGTCCGGTGCGCATGGCGCTGGAAGCCGAGGTGCCCATCATCCCGTGCGCGGTCAGCGGCACCGATGAAGCGCTGCCCTCGGGCGCCTACCGCCCACGTCGCCACCCGGTGCGGGTCACCTACGGCGAACCGCTCGACCTCTCGCGGTACCGCGACCGTCGCGAGGATCCGTTCGTGCTGCGCTCGGCCACCGATGAGCTGATGTACGAGATCATGATGCTCAGCGGGCAGGAGTACGTCGACGAGTACGCCGCGAAGGTCAAGTCCGGCGACGTCAACCTCGACCTCGATGACCTCGGCGTGGACGAACCGGCCATCGGGGGCGGCGCGGATACCGGCGCGCCGGGATCGGCCGAGCCTCAGGAGGCGCGGGACGAGCGTGACGACGATGCGCGAGGTGGTCGCGCGGCGTCCTGAGGGGCCACCACCCCCATCACCCCCATCACCCCTCAGCGCGGTCGAGCGACAACGCCGCGGAGTTGATGCAGTACCGCAGCCCGGTCGGCTGGTCCGGTGCGTCCTCGAACACGTGGCCGAGGTGTCCGTCGCAGGTGGCACAGCGGACCTCCGTGCGGACCATCCCGAGCGTCCGGTCCTCGTGCACCGTGATGGTCCGGTCAGAGGCGGGTGCGTAGAAGCTCGGCCACCCGCAGTGCGCATCGAACTTGGTCTCCGAGGTGAACAACGGGGTCTCGCAGCCGGCGCAGCGGTAGGTGCCGTCACCCTGTTCGTCCCAGTAGGCCCCGGTGAACGGTCGCTCGGTCCCGCCCTCGCGCAGGACGTGGTAGCTGCCCGGTGCGAGGTGCTGCCGCCACTGTTCCTCGCTGCGTTCGATCGGCTCCGGCACGGCTGCTCCTGATCGTCGGGGGCGGGTGCGAGCGTACGGCGGCGGCCAGGCAGTATCCGGGTGAGGTCGGACCTCTGGCCGTGGCACGCACGGCTCGCCGCGGGACCGCCTCGCTCCGTACCCTGCAAGCGCTGGGCCGCGGACGACGTGGTGAGGGTGCATGGGCGGGAGCGACGGAGCCGGGCAGGTCGGGTCCGCGGCGGTGCTCGAGGACCTCGCACGGGTGCTCGTGGAGCGTCAACGTCCCGCGGTCGTCCTCTCGGGCGCCGGCATCTCCGTGTCCAGCGACATCCCGGCGTTCCGGGGTAGCGGCGGCCTCTGGGCGCGCTACGACCCGATGGAGTACGCGACGATCGGCGCGTTCCGCGCGGACCCGGACAAGGTCTGGACGATGCTCTGGGAACTCGATGCGATCCTCGAGGCCGCTGCTCCCAACGCGGCGCACCTCGCGATCGTTGAGCTCCAGCGGCTCGGGGCCGTCTCCGCGGTGGTGACCCAGAACATCGACGGGCTCCACCAGGAGGCCGGGAGCGACGACGTCGTGGAACTGCACGGCTCCCGACAGCGCTTGGTCTGCCTGCGTTGCGACCGGATCACCCGCCGTCGAGACGTCGCTGAGGTGGCGGAGCGTGGCGCCGTGCCGCGCTGTGACGCCTGCGGCGCTGCCCTCAAGCCCGACGCGGTGTTCTTCGGCGAGGCCCTCCCCGTCGATGCGATGCGGCGTGCGGAGGCGCTGGTCCGTGAGGCCGACGAGGTGCTCGTCGTCGGCACGGCCGGCGAGGTGGAGCCGGCGGCGAGCCTGCCGTACCTGGCGGCGGACCACGGCGCCCGGCTCTGGGAGATCAACCCGGATCCGTCGCTGCCGACCGCGCGCTGGATCGTCCGGGGTGCCGAGGACGTGCTGCCGGAGCTCGTCGACCGGCTCCGGAGCTGAACCACCCCGGCTCGCGC
>SKNP01000302.1 GCA_007120485.1 Nitriliruptoraceae bacterium | reverse complement strand
GGTGCCAACTCCACCCAACCGTGCGGCGGTCCGGCGGCCGCGGCGGGTGCGGGTGCGGTCCTGGGGGTAGCTGGCAGGTTGGGTGGAGTTCTCGTCGCTGAGCGGTGCCAACTCCACCCAACCGTGCGGCGGTCCGGCGGGTGCGGGCGGGTGCGGGTGCGGTCCTGGGGGTAGCTGGCGGGTTGGGTGGAGTTCTCGTCGCTGAGCGGTGCCAACTCCACCCAACCGACGCGCCCGGGGCGCGCTGACCCGGCCGCTCGCGGCGCGCTGCCCCGGTCACTCCCGGCGCGCTGACGTGGCCTTGGCGCGGTCACCCGGTCGCAAAGCGGTCACGGTGCGTCGTCGGTCTCCTCGAGCGTCTCGAGTTCCGTCCCGAGGGTCTCCGGCAGCCACACGAACCCGATCGCCACGAGGGCGACGATCGCGCCGATCAGTTGCGCGGCGGCCGTGAAACTGCCGGTGACGTCAGCCAGCAGCCCGAACGACAACAGCCCGAGGCTGGCGCCGAGCACGCCTGCGATCGTCTCCCACCCGGCGACGGTCGCGCGGATGCGGGTCGGCACCAGCTCGGCCACCAACGCCCCCGCCGGTGGAGCGAACCCGCTGCTGGCGGCGAGGGCGAGCAGGTAGCCGACCGCCAGCTCCGAGGTCGAGCCCAGGTAGGCGTAGGCGACGCTGGCGCCGGTCGCCCCCATCGTGAGCCCGGCTGCGATCCGACGCCCGAACCGGTCCGCTGCCCAGCGTCCGAGCAGGATGCCCGCCAATCCAGCCGGCCCGGCTCCCAGCACCAGCATGGACAGGAACAGCGGCGAAGCACCGAGGACGTGCTCCCCGTGGACGAACAGGTAGGTGAACCCGGGGCCGGTCGCCAGCGCGATCGTCCCGGTCAGGAACGCCAGTAACGCCACCCGGCCGAGGTAGCGGCGTGGGATGCGGCCAGGCAGGCCAACCGCCGGTTCGCGCTCCTCGGCGATCTTCGGCTCGCGGATCCGGCGGGCGAGCAACGGCAGGAGCAGCAGGGGGATGAGCGCGATCGCCATCACGACCCGGAACGATGGCTCGCCCGGCAGGAGCCCACGCGAGACCGCGATGATGCCGGAGCCCAACCCGTACGCGGCCGCGATCATCGCGAGTGCCGCCGATCGATCTGCCGCACGTGACTCCTCGGCCACGACCACACCGCCGACCGCGTTGACGGTGGTCAGTGCCGGTCGTGCCATCGCGACCAGGACCACGTACCACCAGAAGCTCGGGGCGGCCGCGGCGGCCGAGGTCAGCGTCAACCCGATGGCCGCGACGCTCAGCAGGATGGTCCGTCGTCCGAACCGGTCGGCCATCGCGGCCGCCGGCAGGCTGCCCAGTGACGAGAGCCGGATGATCGTCAGCGCCAGCCCGACCGTCGTCGCCGGGAGCCCGATCTGCTCGATGTCGTCGCCGCTGCCGGGTTCGCCGAACGCCGCGGCGACGTCGCCGATGACCGTGGTGACCGAGAACTGGCCGATCCCGGCGGCGATCGACAGCACCGACACGGTCAGGACCGGGGCGGTCAGCCACACCGGCCGGGTGCGCTCCGTCGCGCTCGTTCGGTCGTCGCGGGCCACCCAGGATCCTCGTCTCGTACCCGTGCGGACGGCCACCCGGTGGGTGGGCATGCCGACCCGGCGGGATCGACCGTAGCGCTGCGGTGGGGCGCGGCCGCTCGTCCACTCCGGTCGTCGGTACCGGTAGCGTTCCGCGGCATGCGATTGATCACCTGGAACGTCAACTCGGTCCGTGCCCGGCTCCCACGTGTGCTCGAACTCCTCGAGCAGCACGCGCCGGACGTGGTCTGTGTACAGGAAACCAAGGTCGGTGCCGACGCCTTCCCCCACGACGTGTTCGCCGACGTGGGCTACCGCGCGGTCGAGCGTTCCGAAGGCCGCTGGAACGGGGTCGCGCTGCTGGTCCCACAGGACGTCGAGGTGGAGGACGTCGTCACCGACCTGCCTGGCGAACCGAACCCGGCGGAGGCCCGGTGGGTCGAGGCGACCGTCCGCGGCACGCGGGTCGCGTCGGTGTACGTCCCGAACGGACGCGAGCCTGACCATCCGATGTTCGCGGAGAAGCTGGCCTTCCTCGACGCGATGCACGCGCGGACCGAGGAGCTCCTGTCCCAAGGGCCGATGGTGGTCGCTGGGGACCTCAACGTGGCGCTCGAGGACCGCGACGTCTGGGATCCGGCGGCGTTCGTCGGTGCCACCCACGTCACGCCGGAGGAGCGCGACCGGCTCGCGGCGATCCTCGCCCTTGGCGTCGCCGACGCCTTCCGTGCGGTCGAGCCCGACGAGGTCGGCTTCACCTGGTGGGACTACCGCATGAACGCGTTCCGCCGTCGGATGGGGATGCGCATCGACCTCGCGTTGGTCAGCCCCGACCTGACGGTGCGAAGCTGCGAGGTCGATACCACCTTCCGCGTCGCCAACGAGGCGGGGGACAAGCCCTCAGATCACGCGCCGCTGGTCGTGGGGCTCGATCACTGAGCCGATGCCGGGCCTGACCACGGCCAACGAACCTGACCTGGACGAACCGGACCTGGCTGAACCTGACCTGGACGAACCGGACCTGGCTGAACCGGACCTGGCTGAACCGGACCTGGACGAACCGGACCTGGCTGAACCGGACCTGGCTGGACCTGACCACACCGTGCGGTGGTAGGTCGCGGGTTCGCTCAGTTCGGGTCGTCGAGGTCGGCCTGCGCCACGCCCAACGCGACGTCCCGGACGGTGCGTTCGAGGTCGACCTGGCTCTCGAGCGCGACGTCCGCTAGCAGCAGCCACAGCCCGCCGAGGGCGTCCAAGAATCCGACCGGATCCACGTCGATCGCCTGTGCCGCGATGCGACGGCCCAGTTCGGGCTCCTCATCCAGCCACGCGGTGGTCGCCGCGATCGCCGAGCGGACGGGGTCGGTCATCGGACCGGGAGTTGGGGACAGGCTCGCGTGCCGGTGACGACCCGGTCGGCGCGCAGCGGGTCGAGCCCGAGCAGCCCGGCCACGATGCGGCTGGCCGCCCGCCGGTGGCCGATGAGGTTGCCGGCCAGGGGCCCGAGCTGCAG
>SKNP01000147.1 GCA_007120485.1 Nitriliruptoraceae bacterium | reverse complement strand
GCCTCGGTCAGCGTGGCCGCGACCGGCACCCCGGCACGCTCGAGCTCCTCGCGCGGGTGGCTCCCCCCGTCGTAGAGGACGCAGTCGGCACCGACGTGCGCTGCGGCCGCAGCATCGTCGAGCGCGTCGCCGATGACCACCGTCTGCGCCGGTTCGACCTCCAGGGAGCTGGCGATCCGGGCGATGTGGGCCTCGAGGTGCGGTGCCTTGACCCCACCGCCTTCGTCGCCGCGGAACCCGTCGATGACCTGGAACCGCCGCGCGATGCCGAGGTGGTCGACCAGGGGCACCAGGTGCTCGTGCGGGTACATCGACAGCAGCGACTGCGTGCCACCGCTGGCTTCCACCGCGCCGAGCGCGTCCTCCGCATCGACGGTGAGCTGCGCACGGTCCAGCGCCGCCCGGTAGCCGGTGTGGAACACCTCGTCGATGCGTTGCCACTCCTCAGCAGCGATCGGACGGTCGAACACCCGCTCGTAGAACACGTGCACCGGTCGGGTGAACAGGCGCTGGTAGGTCGCGAGGTCGACCCGTGGCACGCCGGCGTCGTCGAGCACGGCGTTGAGCCCTTCGATGACCAGTTGCTGGTCGTCGAAGAGGGTGCCGTTCCAGTCCCACACCACGTGTCGCATGAGGCGGGAAGGTAGCGGGCGAGGAGGCGTGGTCCCGCGTGCCCCCCGGGGTTCGGGACCTCACCGCCCCCGCGGCGTCGTCACCGGCTGCCGCGCCCGAACTCGCTCGCCTGCAGCCCGCTCGGACGGCCGACGTCCGTGCGCTCGTGCGGGGCCGGGGTCCCCGACTCGGCCAACGCGTCGTCCAGCCAGCCCTCCTGCCACGCCCGCCACAACCTCGACAGGTCCCACGCGCGGGTCCCGGTGACGGTCGCCCCCAGCCGGCCTCGGCGGGTGATCCGCCCCTCGGCGACCAGCAGCCACGCATGCAGCACCGTCCACGCGCACGCGTCCAACGATCGCTCGAAGTAGGTGGTCTGGGTCTGGCCGGTGCGGTCGTCCAACGACAGGAACAGCACCCGCTGACCGGAGCGCTGCGCTGGCGACTGGATCGCCACCTTCACCCCCGCCACCCGCACCGTCGACTGGGTCGCCGCCGCCGGCAGGTCACAGGCACGGGTGACGCCGAGCACCTCGAACAACGGCTCGTAGAAGCTGGCCACGTGCCGGGTCACGTCCAAGCCGGTCGACGCCAGCTCCGAACGCACCCGGTCAGCGTCACCGTCGGCAGGCAGCACCGGTTCGTGATCGGCCGAGAGGTCGAGCCGTGCCTGCTCCACCCGCGGCTCGTCGCCGTCGCCGCGCCGTCGCCGCGTCGCGCGGTCGCGCCACAGCTCCTCCACCGTCAGGGTCAACGCCCGACGGCCGGACGGACCACCTCGACGTCCCACCCCGGCGAGCTGATCGAGCGCCCCCGCCTCCACCAGCGCGACCGCGGTCGGTCGCGACAGCCCGCCGCGCTCGCGCAGGTCGGCCAGCGAGGTGAACGGCCGGCGGGCCACCACCGTGTCGAGTTCGGCCTGGGTGATCCCGGCGACGTCTTGCAGGCCGACCCGGACCGCGTAGCGGTACCCGTCGCCGGCGTCGCCGGCGTCCCAGCCGGTCGGTGACCGGGGCCGGTCGGCGTCCTCGGGCCAGCTCCATCCCGGTGGCAGTGCCTGGATCGCCTCCTGCCTCCGTCCCGCGGCCGCCGCCCGCGTCGCTGCGGTCAGTCCGAGGTGGTGGTCGGCGAGGCCGCGGTCGACCACCTCGACGCGGTAGTCGGCCAGGGCGCGGTTGACGTCCGCCGGCAGCACCGCGATGCCGAACAGCCGGCACTCGTCCAGCAGCATCCGGCGTGGGTACATCCCGGGGTCGTGGGTCAGCAGCCCGGCGGCGAACTCCGGGAACACGTGGGCCTTGAGGAACGCGGAGCGTTCGGTCGGCACGGCGAACGCCGCCGCGTGCGCCTTGCAGAACCCGAACGACGCGAACGACGCCAGCTGCTCCCAGACGACCTGCGCGTCGGCGTCGGCCAGCCCGCGCGCCCGGGCGCGGGCCAGCACCCACGCCTCGATGCGCGGGTGCTCGCGTTCGTCGGCGAGCTTGCGCCGCAGCAGATCGGCGTACGCCAGATCGCAGCCGGTCAGCGCCGCCAGCACCCCCATGACCTGCTCGTGGTAGACGATCACCCCGTAGGTCTCCGCGAGCACCGGCGTCAGGGACGGATGCGCGTAGACGACCGGCTCCTCGCCGTGGCGGCGAGCGACGTACGGCCCGACCATGTCGGCTTTGACCGGACCCGGGCGGAACAGCGAGATCTCGGTGATCAGGTCCCCGAACCGGCCCGGCTGCAGCCGGCCGAGCAGTTCACGCTGGCCCGGCGACTCGATCTGGAACATCCCCACCGAGTGGGTCGAGCGGATCAGCGCGTAGGCGTCCGGGTCGTCGTGGTCGACGTGGTCCAGCGACAACCGGCCGGCGGCGTCACGGCCGGGTGCGGACGGGTCCGGTTCGCGGGTCGGCGGCGCATCGGCGGTGCCGTTGACCAGGTCCAGGCAGTGCCGCATCGCCGACAGCATCCGCACCCCCAGCACGTCCAGCTTGAGCAGCCCGAGATCGGCGACGTCGTCCTTGTCGAACTGGCTCATCAGGTAGCCGTGAGCGGAGCGCTCCAGCGGCGTGCGGGTGGCCAGATCGACGTCGCCGAGCAGGATCCCGCACGGGTGCATCGCCACGTGCCGGGGGAAGCCGTCGATGCGCTCGACCACGTCGAACAGCGTCGCCAGCTGCCCGGCGTCGAGGTTGGAGCGGGCGAGCTCCGGCAGCCGGTCCAGGTGGGAGCGCACGTCGCGGGCCCGGGCGTGGCGGAACCCCTTGGCGATCGTGTCCAGCTCCTCCGCCGGCAGCCCCAGCACCTTGCCGACCTCGCGCACCGCCATCTTGGCCTGGAAGGTCTCCAGCATCGCCACGCAGGCGGTGCGTTCCTCCCCGAACCGGGCCATCACCAGGTCGTAGACGTCCTCGCGCCGGTGGGACTCCACGTCCAGGTCGATGTCGGGCAGCTCGTCGCGGTAGGGGTTCATGAACCGCTCGAACGCGAG
>SKNP01000198.1 GCA_007120485.1 Nitriliruptoraceae bacterium | reverse complement strand
GGACCCGGACGACACCCACGCAGCGGCCGGGGGCAACCGGCACCCGTCGGACCCGGACGACACCCACGCAGCCGCCGGGGGCAACCAGCGCGAGCCGGACCCAGCCGACCACCACGCAGCCGCCGGGACCGGCCAGCTCCACCGGGTGTCGGCGCGCTACGGCTCGACGGTCCGCCCGTCGCGCAGGGTCAGCCGCCGATCCGCCTGGGCGATGACCTCCTCGTCGTGGGTCGCCACCAGGACCGCGGTGCCATCGCGTTGCGCCGCCCGCAGCCCCTGGATCACCCCGCTGGCCCAACCGGCGTCCTGGTTGCCGGTCGGTTCGTCGGCCAGCAACACCCGGGGCCCGACCACCAGCGCCCGTGCCAGCGCGGTGCGCTGCTGCTCCCCGAGCGAGACCTCCTCCGGCATCCGGTGCGACAGCGCACCGAGCCCGAACAGCTCCAACGCGGCAGCGAGCCGATCGCGGGCCACCTCGTCGCCCGCGCCACCACCGAGCCGCAGCGGTAGCTCGACGTTCTCGCCGACCGTCAGCTCCGACAGCAACCCGAGCCGCTGGGGTGCGATGGCCAGGGCGCTCCAGTGCGGTTCGCGCGGGTCGACGTCGCCGGCCCAGCGCACCTGCCCGTGGTCGGGCTCCTCCCAGCCGGCCAGCACGTTGAGCAGCGTCGTCTTCCCCGAACCCGACGGGCCGGAGACCGCGAGCAGGTCACCGGCGTCCAGGCGGAGCGACACGTCCTCGAGGGCCGTGACGACCTCCGCCCCCCGGTGGTAGGCCTTGGACACCGAGGTGACCGTGACGGCGCGGCCCCGATGGCGGGGCGTCCCGTCGTCCTCGGGGGGCACGGTCGCGGTGCGGGCGTGCGCAGCGTCGGTCACGTCGGGTCCTCCGCATCGGTCTCCGGGGATGGCGGACGGTGGTGGTCAGCCGGGTCGCGGTCTGGATCAGCGTCCGGGTGGGGCCGAGCGCCGGGCGGATCCACGCCGGGCTCGTGCCCGCCGGTGGCGGGCGGTCGCAGGTGCAGCCCGTCGTCGTCGACGGTCAGGACCGCCCGACGGTCCGGGAAGCTCGGCAGCACACCGGGCGGGATCTGCACCCGTCCGGCGTCGTCGATCACCGCGAGCGCGCCGGCGTCGGTGGTCTCCTCGGCGACGGCGCCTCGGTGCAGCGACAGGGTGCGCTCTGCGGCGTCCACCACGCGCGCGTCGTGGGTGGAGAGCACGATGGCGACCCCGTCGGCGACCAGGGTGCGCATCCGCTCGAGCAGCAGGTCGGCCGAGGCGGAGTCCAGCTCCGCGGTCGGCTCGTCGGCGATGACCAGCGCGGGCTGGCCGACCACGGCCTGCGCGAGCGCGACACGTTGCTGCTGGCCGCCGGAGAGCTCGTCGGGTCGGTGGTCCTGTCGGTCGGCCAGACCGAGTTCACCCAGCAGGTCGCGTGCGGCGGCGCTCGCATCGTGACGGGACAGGCCGCGCACGCGTCCGGCCTGGGCGACCTGCTCGATCGCCGCGGCATCGGGGAGGAGGTTGTCCGAGGGCCGCTGGAACATGTAGCCGACCGCGCGGCGACGCAGCTTCCGCAGGCCCCTCGCGGTGAGCTGATCGAGCGGGGTCCCGTCGAGCAGGACCGACCCGGCGCTCGGGCGGTCCAGCGCCGCGAGGATCCGCAGCAACGACGACTTCCCGGACCCGGACGGGCCGACCACCGCGGAGATGGTGCGCCGCGGGAACGCCGCGTCGACGCCGCGCAGGGCGTGGACCTCCCCGGTCGGGATCGGGTGGATACGCACCACCCCCGCGCACTCGGCGGCCAACGGCTCATCCACGACGCATCACCTCCGCGATGTCAGCTCGGTCGGCTCCCCGTTGCAGGGCCAACGCCCCGAGCACCCCGGCGGCGGCCAACACCGCAGCGAGCACGCTCAGGGTGCCCACCGGGACGGCCGCTCGCGGGCTCGGCGCCAGATCGGGGAGCGGGTCGAGGCCGCCGGCGACCAGGGCGGTCGCCAGCATCCCGAGGCTGGCGGCGACCGCCCAGGCCACCAGCAGCAGCACCAGCACCTCACCGATCAACGCCCGACGGTGCTCCGGGGGCCGCAACCCCATCCGACGGGCGAGGGCGTAGGAGATCCGCGTCGTCCGTTGACGGGCCGCCACGAACAGCAGCACCCCGGCCAACGCCAGGACGGTCGCCAGGATCCCGAACCCCTGCAGGGCCGTCAGGGCCCAGGAGACCGCCACCAACCGCGGTTGCGCCGCGGCCTCCTCCGCGCGTTCGAGCTGAGGTTCGGCCACCCCGGCCGTGAGGAGCCGTTCCTCCGCGTCCGTGCCGGCCGCCCAGACCTGGCGTGACCATCCGGGGGTGTCGAACACCTCGGGTTCGAGGTCTGCGGCGGACGGGGCTGCGAGCACGACCAGCGGCCGCACCGGCGACAACCCCGGGAACGCGTCCTCGTGCTCAACGACCTCCAGCGGTGCACGCAACCCCGGCAGGTCCACGGCGGCGGCGTCGAGGTCGGGTGGGCCGACGATCACGGCCGGCAGGTGGTCACCGTCGCCGGCCGCCAGGCGACCGAGCAGATCCTCGGGGTCGGTGCTGGTCCGGACCGCGTCCATCGCGGCCACGTCGGTGAAGGTCGCCGGGTCGACCGCCAGGACGTCGACGGTCTCCTCGACGGGGCTCGTACGACCACGGGCCCGCCAGACCTCGCTGCCCGCGACCTCGGCCGCGTCGACGGTGCCGGTGGTGGCGACCACCTCGGCGCCGACCTGCACGGCCGCCTTCGCCTCCACGCTGCGCTCCAACGACGCGGCCAACGCTGCGCTGTAGACGACCGAGCCCAGCGCCAGCGCCGCGGCACCGGTCAGCAGCAGCCCAGCGCCGCTGGCGGCGGCCAGCCGCCGGGTGGCCAGGAACCGGCTCGGTCGCGCGTGGCGACCGAGGTGGCGCAGGCTCGGCAGCCAGCGGCGTCCCACCCGGCCGAGGAGCCCGATCCCGCCGGCGAGCAGCAGCAGCGGGAACGCCAGGACCAGCGGGCTCAGGCTCGGTGAGCCGTCCTCGAGGTGCACGCCCCCGGCGGCGCGCAGCTGGAGC
>SKNP01000346.1 GCA_007120485.1 Nitriliruptoraceae bacterium | reverse complement strand
CGCGTTCGAGGTGAGCTCCATGCCGAGCACGTTCTTCGTCGACGAGCACGGTGGCATCGTCCATCGCCAGGCGGGGCTGATCACCGAGGAGCAGCTCCGCGAACTGATCGGCGAGCACCTCGGGGCGGACCTCTGATGGAGGTCCCGTACGCGCTGGCGTTCACCGCGGGATTGGTCGCGACGCTCAACCCCTGCGGGTTCGCGATGCTGCCGGCCTACCTCTCCTACTTCGTCGGTGTCGACGCGGACCGCGACGGCGGTCGCGGCAGCTCGATCCGCCGCGCGCTGTGGGTGGGCACGCTGGTCTCGGCCGGGTTCCTGGTGGTGTTCGGGGTGGCTGGCATCCTCATCAGCGCCGGTGTGCAGGTGGTCGTCGACCTGATGCCGTGGATCGCCCTGGTCGTCGGGGTGGGGCTGGTCGTGCTCGGGATCGCCGTGATGCTCGGTCTGGAACTGCGGGCCCGGCTGCCCAGGCCCGCAAGGGGCGGGACCAGCAGCGGCAACGGCGGCGTCTTGCTGTTCGGTATCTCCTACGCGATCGCCTCGCTGTCGTGCACGCTGCCGGTGTTCCTGGTCGTCGTGGCCGGCGCCATCCCGCAACTGGGGTTCGTCGCCGGGCTGGTGACCTTCCTGGTGTACGCCCTCGGCATGGCGGCGATGCTGCTGGTGGTCACGCTCGCGTTGGCGATCGGCCACCGCACCGTGATCGACCGGCTCCGGGCCTCCGGCCGGTTCATCGAACGGGCGGCCGGCGCCATCCTGGCGTCGGCCGGCGGCTACATCGTCTTCTTCTGGGCGACGACGCTCACCGGTGACCCCACCTCGCAGCCGGCGGCGGTCATGTGGGTCGAGCAGCTCTCGGCCCGCCTGACCAACCTGGCGACCGACCATGCGGTGACCGTCGGGATCGTCGCCGGGGTCGCGGTCGTCGCCGCCGTCGTCGCCGTCCGGGTGGCGGCTCGGCGTGAGCGCGGCGGGCCGGGTGGCGGCCATGGAGCCTCGGCCGAGGAGGCCCAAGGCACCGTCACCGATCCGGCGGCGGGCCCTCATCGCTGAGCTGGTCGAGGAACCCGGTCAGTCGCTCCACCGGTTCGGGGTCGAGGTCCGGTCGTTGCCGGCGGATCGCGTCGATGACGCGGGTGACGGTGCTCGCGGCGATCTCGCACCGATCACAGTGCCGCAGGTGCTCGTGGACCTTGTCGGCGTCCTGAGGGCCGAGTTCGCCGTCGAGGTAGGCCTGGAGGACGGCGGCCACCTCGTCGCAGTCCGGCTGGTCGGGGAGCGGGGTCGGGCTCCGACGCCACCATCTCATCGCGGCACCTCCGTGATCCCGTGCGCTTCGAGGTGCGCCTTGACCTTGCGGCGCGCACGGTGCAGGCGGCTCATCACCGTGCCGACCGGGACCTCGAGCACGTCGGCGGCCTCCTGGTAGGTGAGTTCGTCCAGATCGACCAGCGCCACGACCGCTCGATGCTTCGGGGAGAGCTGCGCCAGTGCCTCGCGGACCACCGGGTCGAGGTCGTCCTGGAACGCCTGCTCGGCCGTGCCGTCCTCGCGGCCGTCGTGGCCGCGTGCGGGCAGTCGCTGGGCGAGCTCGTCGTCGAGCAGGTCCGGTCGGCGCTTGCGGAGCTGGTTGATGTGGGTGTTGCGCAGGATCGTCAACAGCCACGCCCGGGGGTAGCGGCCATCGAACCCATCGAAGGACCGGTAGGCCCGGACGAGCACGTCCTGGACGAGGTCCTCCGCGTCGGTCGCGTCCCCCGTGATCCGACGGGCGACCCGGTACATCACCTCGAGCTCCGGGAGGACCTGCTCCCGGAACCTGGCGTCGCGATCGTCGGTCGGCACGGTGGTCAGGGTACTGCGGGCGCGTCCCCGCAGGAGGCTGCCTAGGCTGACCGTCACCAGCGACCAGGAGCGGGACGTGGAGACCGAGGAGCTCACCTTCCCCGGCAGTACCGGCAGCGAACTCGCCGGGACCCTCCACCGGCCGGAGGACACCGCGCGTGGCAGCATCCTGCTCGCGCACTGCTTCACCTGCTCCAAGGACCTGCACACCATGACCCGGCTGGCGAGCGGGCTGGCGGACGCGGGCTACGCGGTCCTGCGGTTCGACTTCACCGGGCTCGGGGAGAGCGAAGGTGAGTTCTCGACCACCACGGTCGCCAACGACGTCCGTGACCTGGCGGCCGCCGCGACCGCGTTGATCGACCGCGGCTTCGGCCCCTGCGGGCTGCTCGGACACAGCCTGGGCGGCGCCGCCGCGTTGCTGGCGACGCGCAAGCTGCACACCGTCCGATCCGTGGTCACCCTGGGGGCGCCCTCGACCCCCGAGCACGTCCGGCATCACTTCGTCACGGCGGACGACGACGGGACCGGGGACACGGTCCGGGTCACGATCGGGGGTCGCGAGTTCGACATCGGTCGCGGGTTCCTCGACGACCTCGACGACCACGACCAGCGGGGCGCGATCGCCGACCTCGACCGGCCGCTGCTGGTGGTCCACGCGGTCGATGACGAGGTGGTCGGGGTCGATGAGGGCGAGCGCATCTTCGCCGCCGCCCGCCAGCCGAAGGCGTTCTACCCGCTGCTGGGCACCGACCACCTGCTCAGCAGCCGAGCATCCGCCGAGCGATCCCTGGACGTGATCCGCAGCTGGTTCGACGCGACGCTCTGACCTGCCGGGGCCCGTGCTCAGCCGGCACGGGAAGGAAGCCGGGAGGCACCTGACGGGTTGCCGCGGTAGGACCTGGACCGGACCGGTGGGTGACGTGGTGCCGCGTGGACCGTGGACGTCGACGGAGGACCGCCTGGGTTGCCGCGCGGTCCGACGCATCCTGCAGGCGTTCCTGGACGGCGAGGTGGAGGCGAGCCAGGCCGAACTGGTCGCCGCCCACCTGGAGAGCTGCGGACGGTGCGGGGTCGAGGCGCGGACCTTCGAGGCCGTGATCGCCGCCCTGCGCCGCCTGCGACCCGACCTGGACGTGGAGGCCTACACCCGCCTTCGGCAGGTCGTCGACCGGCTCGCTGCGGACGGCGGGGTCGAGCCGCCCGGTTCGCCACGTTGACACGGTCGGGCTGGGTAGGACGCCGGT
>SKNP01000019.1 GCA_007120485.1 Nitriliruptoraceae bacterium | reverse complement strand
TGAGCCAGGTCGTGCTCGGGTGTCGCGAGCCGGAGGTGCTGGCGGGGTTCTGGTGCGAGGTCCTGGACTTCGTCGTGCTCGAGCGTCTGGACGACGGCACGGTGGAGATCGGGCCGCGCGAGGGGTTCGGTGGTCCGCAGCCGACGATCATCCTCAGTTGGCGGGAGGAGCCGGAACCGGGGAAGTCCCGACTGCACATGGACCTCAACGCCACCGACCGCGATCAGGACGCGGAACTCGAACGCCTCCTGGGGTTGGGCGCGCGGCCGGCTGACATCGGCCAGACAGGCGAGGAAGGCTGGCATGTCCTGGCCGACCCCGAAGGCAACGAGTTCTGCCTGCTCGAGGCCCGCCTCGACCGGCTCTGACGGCGATCGGCCAGCCCGGCCACGGCAACCGGCTCGGACGGCAGCTCGACGTCGATCATCCGTTGCGCCTCATCTCGGGGTCGCTGGTGGTGCCGGTGTGCGTGGCGTCGAGCGCCGCGTCGAGGTCAGCCCACAGATCCTCGAGGTGTTCACCGCCGACCGAGAGGCGGATTAGACCGGCGGGGACATGTTCCTGGCCGGGCAGCTTCGCGCGCCGCTCGATGGTGGACTCGACGCCTCCGAGGCTGGTTGCGTGGCTGATGACCTCGACGGTGGCGCACACGGCGTCGGCGGCAGACGCATCCGCCACCTCGAAGCTCAGCACCGCACCGAACCCGCTCATCTGCGCGGCCGCGCGGGTGTGGTGAGGGTCGTCGGGCAGACCGGGATAGCGGACCCGCTCGACGGCGGGGTGGGTCTGCAGGCGCCGGGCGAGCTCACCGGCGGTCTCCTGCCCGTGCCGGAGTCGCAGTGCGAGCGTCCGAGCTCCCCGCAACGCCAGGAAGCACTCCAGCGCACCGGGGGTGGCGCCGGCGACCTGTCGGCGCCGGACCAGACGTTGGCGGTCCTCGTCGTGTCGGGCGACGATGGCGCCGAGCAGCAGATCCGAGTGCCCACCGATGAACTTGGTCGCGCTGTGGACGACGAGGTCCGCGCCGAGCTCCAGTGGTGACTGCAGCAGCGGGGTCGCGAAGGTGTTGTCGACCGCCACGGTGGCGCCGGCGTCAGCGGCCTGGGCGACGACGTCGGCGATGTCGACGACCTCGAGCATCGGGTTGCTCGGGGTCTCCAACCACACCAGGTCCGCGTCCGGGATCGCGTCGGCCAGCGCGTCGACGTCGGTCATGTCGACCGTATGCACCTGCCAGCGGCCGCCGGTGGCGCCATCGGCGAGCAACGCCCGCAGCCCGCCGTAGCTGTCGCGTGGCACGACGACCCGGGAACCGATGGGCAACGGTTCGAGCACGGCTGCGATCGCGCCCATCCCCGACGAGAAGCACACCGCCCGGCCTCCCTCGAGATCCCCCAGCAGTTCCTCCAGCGCTTCCCAGCCCTGCGTGCTGTCGTCGCGGCTGTACTGACGGCCGCCCAGGCCGGTGACCGGAGCACGGAAGTTCGACGCCGGCACGATCGGCACGTTCAACGGCTGCCCGGGCCCGTGTTCGCCGCGACCCAGGAGCGCCAGCCGGGTCTCCACTCGCAGGTCCCTTGCGGGCGTTCGAGGTTCGTGCTGCACGATCTCGCCTCTGTCGGGTCGTCACGGCCGCGGGAGCTTCCTTCGGCTCGCGCGTGATGTCCACCCCGGTAGCGCCGCTCAAGGCTGCGGCCATGCGCCCGTGAGCTCGGAGCCGAAGCGGCCACGGGTCCGCCAGGTCCCCGTTGACACGCAAGCAGATACTTGCATAATGCGCCCATGGCTGACGTGTTCAAGGCGCTGGCGGACGAGACCCGCCGACGCATCCTCGACGCGTTGGCCGTCCGGGACGGCCAGACCCTGTTCGAGATCTGCTCGCACCTCATCGCCCGGCACGGCATCAACTCCAGCCGTCAGGCGATCTCGCAGCACCTCGCCGTGCTCGAATCGGCTGGTCTGGTGACGGTGGAGTGGCAGGGACGTTCGAAGCTCCACTACGTCAACCGTGCCCCCCTCGAGGACATCACCCAGCGATGGCTGCACCCAGGGAAGGACCCCGCATGAGGATCCACATCACCAGCGTCTTCGTCGACGACCAACGAGCCGCCCTCGACTTCTACACCGACGTCCTCGGCTTCGAGGTACGCCACGACATCCCCATCGGCGACGATGCCTGGTGGTTGACGGTCGTCTCCCCGGATGACCCCGACGGCGCGCAGCTGCTGCTGGAACCCGCCGGCCACCCCGCCGTGAAGCCCTACCGGGACGCCCTCAACGAGGACGGCATCCCGCTCGCGCAGTTCCTCGTCGAGGACGTCCAGGCCGAGCACGACCGGCTGACCGAGCGCGGTGTCGGGTTCACGCAACCGCCGACGGACCTCGGCGACGTCACGATGGCCGTCTTCGACGACACCTGCGGCAACCTCATCCAGATCATCGATCGAGGCTGACGCCGCTGCCGGTCGCCACGTGCGTCGATCGATCCCGAACCGCACGAGCGCCTCGGCGTCGTCTGACCGCAGGTCGGCGGTCAGGGGAGGAGCGGCTCGAGATCGTCCGACAGCTGCTCGGCGGACGTGTGGTGGATGCCCGTCAGGCCCACCGCCCGAGCCGCGTCCACGTTCTCCCGGAGGTCATCGATGAAGACCGCATCCCCGGGCGCGACCCCCTCGGCATCCAGGACCGCTCGGAAGCAGGCCGCTTCCGGCTTGCGGGCGCCCAGTTCGAACGACAGGTAGAGGTGATCGAACACCGCGAGCGGTTCGCGGTACAGCCCCCACCAGCGCTCATGGTGCAGGTGGTTGGTGTTGGTCAGGGCGACCAGCCGTGACCCGGCGGCTCGGTGCGCGGCCAGCGTGTCGAGGACGTCGGTGTCGATGCCGAGGTAGATGTCGTTGAAGCAGGCGGCCAACGTGGCGTCGTCCGCGTCGGACCGCAGCTGCTCGCGGACATGGGCGAGGTACCGCGCCCCGCTCACCTCCCCACGTTCGAGGGCCTCGTACACCTCGTCGGGGAAGAGGCGTCCGGCCACCTCGGCCGGCGACCGCGGTGAGAGCTCGGCCCAGCACCGGTGGCTGCGCCCGGGGTCGATCCGGA